>NZ_CAKLPX010000006.1 GCF_923077115.1 Sinobacterium norvegicum | reverse complement strand
TGTCGGAGACCGAGACGGTAAAGGTTTCGGCGCCTTCTAAAATTGGGCTGCCACTGTCATCCGTGGTCTGCACGGTGAACGTCTTACTGGTTTCGCCAGGGGCGAAGGTAATGTCTTGCGTCTTGCCAGTAAAGTCATCGGCTTCAGCGCTGTCACCACCGCCAATACTGGTCGCCACGGTCACGGTCTGATTTCCAGCTGTGTCGCCGGTACGCGTAATAGTAAAGGTGGCAAGAGCACCCTCACTAACACTCACACCTTCGATGCTGAAGGTAGGTTGGTCGTCATCCATATCATCGCCGTCAGGCGACTGGCGACCATCATCAATAATTGTACCTGTCGCGACAGCCTTGCTAATAATACTGCCATCACCCGTCGGATTACTGATTGTTACAGAAAATGTTTCCTCACCTTCGTAGATCTCATCCTGTGTGGTTTGCACCGTGAAACTTTGACTTTGAACACCCGGCTCAAAGACCAAGGTTCCATTATTGCTGATAAAATCCGTTAACTCCGCACTGTCACTGCCGGCTAATCCAGTGCTGAAATCGATCGACTGCTCCCCAGATAGGTCACCGCTACGAGTCACCGTAAATGTAATCAAACCACCTTCGCTGACCATCACATCGCCAATACTAAACACCGCTATGGCAGGCGATTGACGGGCCGCGAAGAAAACTGGTTCGCCAGAATGAGCCTCACGGATGTTGAAGCTGTTGTCAGCCACGTTAGTAATAAAACCGCTGGTAGGCGCAGTCTGTCGCAGCTCCTGTACATCAATCAATTGATTTTCAGTGGCGGTTATATCCGCTTCGGCTTGCTTAACATTACCGCCGATAACATTCTCTTCGCTACCGGGCTGGGGGATTGATGTATCGGCGTTGAACTGCCAACCGTCATCCAAACCAATTGAGGACGCCTGTGATGACCCGGCCTGAGGCAGCGCCTCTCTCTCGTTAGCATCATCAGATTTAAAAGCGTCAACCAATAGGTATTTAATATCGACCGTTGTTAAATCGGCAAAATTTACTGATTTTGGTTCTGCGGGCATGACACCTTCAACCGACAAAACGTCAAAAGATTGCTGTTGCAGCTGCAACTTGGCGGCGAAGTCGACCACCAACGGCTGGCCATTTTGCAGGGTAACATCAACCACTGCCTGATCTGACACAACAAGCTGCTCACCGGCAAAAATCGGAGCTCCTGGTTCAAGCTGGCGCTTGCCACCATCGACATCAACAACTTCTACAATGCCAGAAACCTCTTTAACAGTTCCCAGTGTGACTTCCTTATCCATATAACGGTCCACCCAGCAGCAATAACGTAATTATATTTGTATCAATATCAGTTCAATGTACGCTAGTTCATTTCTAACAGGTCACTCATGCTCAATCCCAAACTTGATATCATTTGCCCCTTGGCATTCATGATTCTATATTCAGAGTATTGACGATCATAGCTGGATCTAATATACGAGCGCTGCGCATCCACATACTCATTTTCGGTATTCAACACATCTAACAAGGTGCGCTTACCTATATTGAACTGCTCTTTGTAAGCGTTGCGAGTCTTCAAGGCAAAATCCACATGCTGCTTTTGATAAGATATTTTGGTGTTCAGTGATTTATAGGCATTAAACGATAACCTCATCGCTTCGATTACCTGCATATGGGCGTTATCCCGCAAGCCTTTTGCCTCCTCTACTTGATAGGCGGCGTAATGCTTACGAGCGCTGCGGCCACCCCCAGCATAGATGTCATAGCGGAATCTTAGGGCTACAATCAAATCCTCATCATTGCCCTCTATGCCGCCGATATCATCATCGAACCGCTTCGACGCCTCTAAATGAACCCTCGGCCACATATTACTTTTAGCAGCACTGTATTGAGCCTGTGCAGCACCAACATCTGATGTCGCGGCCACTAATGTTGGATGCTGTTCCAGAGCCAGCTGAGTTTCCTGCTTAATATCCAAGTCAAAGCTACCCTTAAGAGAGGCTGGCATTACCATCTCATCGATGGGCGGCTGCGAGCCCACAACCCTTAAATAATTGGTGATCGAATCACGATAGTGGCTGTCGGCGATTTCTAAATTACCCTCTGCAAGCGCAACCCGCGCTGACACCTGCGTATAGTCCGACTCATTGCCGACGCCTGACTTCATGCGCTCAGCCATTTTCTTTTTGATTTTGTCGTGCACTCTCAGCGTCTGTTCAGCCATGGCCACAAACTCTTTCGACTTCAACACCTCGATATAGACTTCGGCAGCTCTTAGCGCTTGGTTTTCTGCTACAGAAAAAGCCTCAAACTTCGCCGTCTGCTCCCGGTGCTCTTGCCGAGAAACTTCGTTGCTGGTGCGGAATCCATCGAACAGCATTTGCCTAACATTAATACTCGACTCCTTTCGAGTGAGATCAACATCTTCATTATTAGTTGCAGGGTTGCTCACCTCTTCATAACCGATACCCAAACCAATATCGACGCTGGGCAAGTAACCTGCCTGAGCCTCTCGCACCTCAAACCCGCGCGATTTGTATTCCTGTACCGCGCTGTAAACGGTCGGGTTCCGAGCCAATACTTGCAGTACCGCCTCCTTTAAGGTGAAGGGTTCTGCTACCGCCAACGAGAAACCAAACACCCCTGAAAACAGGATCGCAAATTTTAATATCCTTATACGCACGTTTATTCCTTTTATATATTTTCATCATCACACACTTAGAGATATCAATATCCTTTCACAAGAAAAGAACAGGGCGACTCCACTACCACAACCAGTTTGTGTATTGAATTATTCGAGTAACATTTTGACCAAGGCGCTTTATCAGCCAGATTATCTCATAGCCAGCGACGCTCTAACAAACTCTGAAGATAATGCTAAGATATTGATAAATGGAAACATAAAGAAAATAACAGCCTTTCTTATCCCGATTTTTATCGTTATTATTAACACTGGCTTGGGAAAAAACGGCACCACGCCCCGATTAAGAAGGCAGCAATTTATTCACAAAGCTTTAACTCTGTCACAATCGCACCAGAGAATATATGTTAACGCGATATAGCGCTCGGCTTCAAGGTTACATTATAACAGCTGGGTGATGTAGTATTTCGCGCCTATGGCAAGCCAAGAGCCGGCACTTTCAATTCACTACAAGCTGATCGAACGGATTCAATCACATAACATGACCAAGCCCCTCGCCCTAATTTGCAAATATTGCACAGGCCTGCTCGCGCTGCTCTGCATTTACTTAATTTCGGTCAGCAACGCATCAGCCCAAATATTGGCGCTAACCGACGACCAAAAAAGCTATCAAGCAGCATCCCATATGAAAGCTTGGAAAAACCCTGATGGTCATTGGGATTTCGACACTTTTATTGCCGCCTCTAAAATCAAACCACCACTAACCAACCTTTCGAACTCACCAAACTTCGGCTACTCAACAAAAGTATTATGGACAACACTAAAGATTAACAATCAAACCAATCTGCAGCGCCACTGGTTGGCCGAGATACTATTTACCGGCATGGACAGAGTCGACCTCTTTTACCAGCAGCCCGATGGCACCTGGGTACATAAATACGCAGGCAGAAACCTCCCAATGAGCATGCGAGATAATTATTTCCGTAATACCAGTTTTAATTTACAACTCCCCCAGGGCACCACCCAATTGTATTGGCGATTTGAGAATGCAGGCACTATTGCCATCCCCGTGACCATTTCAACTCAGTCTGAATTTTATCTACAAGGCTTGATCGACACAGCACTGAAATCATCTTTCTTTGGTTTCATGGTTGCGATGATTATATATAACTTATTTATTGCCTTATCCATTAGAGAGCCGGGATATATTTACTACGTCCTTTTTCAGATCGCGATGACAGCAACAATTTATATCGAAAACGGCTACGCCTTAATGACCATCTGGCCAGAAGCCCCTATACAAGATGCTGTCGATTTCAACTTTGCCATCATGCTATCGCTATTTTTCCCGGTACTTTTTTTTACCGCCTATATCAATACCTCTAAAATGGCCCCTACTTTACATAAGGCACTAGTTGCTTACGCATTACTACAGCTAGCCAACAGCCTTACCCTGCCCTTTATCCCTATCGAATACAGCCTTAGACTGCATCTGCTGATTTTAAGCGCCCAGATTAACTACCTATTTTTGTTAGCCGCGGGGGTTACAATGATTGCCAAGGGTAGCCGGGAAGCCCGTTATTTTGTTGCCGCCTGGCTTGCCATTGTTTGTAGCATGCTAACTAAAACACTTTGGCATGAGGGGCTTATTTCATTTAATACCCTGACCAGCAACCTCGACGAATTCTTTATCATCTTCGAAGCCTCTGTGTTATCGATAGGGCTTGCCCATGGCATCAAGGTTGCACGCAGCGAAAAGCAAAACATTGAAGAAGAGCTAATCAACAGCCAGCTAGAAACCATCGAGGCACTGGAAAATACGGACAATTTGAAAGACGAATTCATTGCACACGTATCGCACGAGCTTCGCACACCAATAGCCAGCATGAGCGGGATGGCGGATCAAATCCTCAGCGAGGAATCGACTTCTATTTCAAACGACAGCGTCAACAAACTGAATATTATAAAATCCAGCGGCCACCGCCTGAGCCATCTCATTAACGACATCATTGACATTGCCGCTGTTAAGCGCGGCCAACTATCGCTCAAACCAGAGCCTGTCAATTTAGCTCAGCTCAGCCACATGGCCTGCCAATTAGCCGAACCACTGGTCGGCAATAAAGACATCACCATTATCAACAACACCCGCCACCACCTCCCTTCGGTATATGCCGACGAACGTCGTATATATCAGGTTCTATTCAATTTAATCACTAATGCAATCAAATTCACCGACCAGGGTAAGGTCACTATTACGGCTCAGCAACAGAACAACCATATATGCCTATCGGTAACCGACACTGGCGTTGGCATTGCGCGTAGCGATCAGGAACGAATATTTAAAAACTTCGAACAGGGGGACAACGATCAGGTCGGCAGCGGACTTGGCTTAGCAATCAGCAAAAAACTCATTGAACTCCATGGCCACAATTTGTACGTCGACAGCGAGCCAGGTAGCGGCGCTTGTTTCACATTCATGCTCGACATCTATCAGCACAAAAACGGTGCCACCAAGGACATCAACGCCAGCGAATACAGCCCTCTTTCCAGAGCCGCCACGCCGGCCAACGCACCACCTACCCTTGATTTCTCTCCTGATAAAGCGACGATTCTAATCATCGATGACGAGCACACCAACCTAGAGGTGCTCAACGGCTACCTTTGTCGCCACTTCAATCTGTTGCTTGCAGACTCGGCCCAACAAGGGCTGGAGCTACTCAAAAACAACAGGGTAAGCCTGATACTGCTGGATGTGATGATGCCCAAAGTGAGCGGACTGGAGCTTTGCCAACAGCTGCGAAAGCAGCACAGCGCCCAAAAATTACCAATCATTATTCTTTCCGCCAAACAGACCCCCCTCGACATTACTCAAGGCTTTGCTGTTGGTGCCAACGACTATATTACTAAGCCATTTTATCGCGACGAACTGTTTGCCCGCATTCAAGCCCAACTTACTCAGCTGTCCCTTATCGAATTACAGGCTGAGAATAATCATCTCAAGATAAAAATAGAGAGCACACCAGAAGGCAATGATGACGATCGACAGCATTATCGCACTGCAATCGTAGAGCTGATGCATCAAGCAAACGACCTTTGGGTACAGACAACCAACCTAACCACCATCGACCTTGCCGAGAAGAGCGGCATTTGGCGCGCCAGTTTGGACGGCTCCCGTATGAGAGCAAGAACCATGGAGCGATATTTTGACATCAACAATTTACCCAAGAACCCTCGCTGGCGCGATGTTGCCAATACCGCACACTTTGTCTTGGCGAACGCCAACATGAGCACTGAAGAACGGTCGCAATTATCTCAAGCAGTCGACCAGCTGATCACCTTAAAGCGAGCCAATCGCAGCAACAAAAAAACTTACCAGCCTCCCTCAGCATAACACCGAGCGGCGCTACTTATCCCCAGTGATCGCCTCGCCCGCAACAACGCCCTCGGTCAGCTGCACCGAGTAGATTTCATCGTCCTCGTGGAACTCCATCCGTACAAGAACACACTGCCAATTCTTTGCCAGCCAAATGACAATTTGTTTCTCATGTTGTTTCCCCGGTCGATATTGGCGCAGATTAATGGTCTCTATCATGCCCATTTCTGTTTCGACATCAGCCGCTCCGATCATATCCACTTGATAAGTTTTTAAACGGCCGCTGTCGACAACGGGATACTGCTTATCATTAAAACCCTCTGCATCTGAGCAAACATCAATCTGCAGCTGCATTTGATAACTGAGCGTATCAAACACCGCAGGTTTGATTTTCGTTGTCTCATTGGCGACGTGCTCAACCGCCTGTAAATTCGGCCAATCAAAATCTAACTCGACGCTGCGACTCTTTCTAAAAGGATTAACGAACTCATAACGCTGAGAGCTGACCTGCTGGTCTGTCACGATGAACGTGGCGTTTTCACTGACTTCTAGCGCAAGAATGTCGACAAAATTGATGATATTCCAACGATCCTCTCCCAGCGATTTCACCTGCTGCCTACCGGTCAAGGTCAGCAAGCCATAATGGGCCTCATAAACACCACTGAAAGCCTGTGGCTGAGCGGCGACATGAGAGCTTACCGACACACATGCCGCTGCCAGCAACACTGATACCAAACTGCTGTAACGTGTCGCTATTACGGAGTCATTATTCATATAAACCACACAATTCTCAGTCTAGCCCGAGGCACGAAGCCACCCACTACTTTAAACGCTTAATACCAGTATATCGATTTTGCTCCCCGCCGCCGCATTTTTGACGCAATGTTAACTAACTTATTGTGTCAGTTGAACTCTCGGTGATATAAAGACTCTAATCACCCAATAATCTCGCATACAGGGCCAATAATGAAAACAATTAAAGCTATTCTAGCCACCGCGGCTCTAGCAGTCATCACCGCCTGCTCATCGGTCAATATTAATACCGATTACACACAGGACTACGACTTTAGCCAACTTAAAACCTATAGCTGGCATTCCTCACAGTCTGGCGACAAGGCAAGCTTGGAATACCTGGGTGGCGACATCTTTGATCAGCGCACCCGTGACTTTGCCGAGCAGAGCCTCACCCAGAAGGGTATGAACAAGGTTAAAAATTCACCCGACTTCCTAATTAATTATGGCGTTTTGACCGAAGATCGTACCGATATTAATACTTATAATACCTATAGTGGCTATGCACCCAACTGGCGCTACGGTTACTACGGCTCAGGTTACGGCATGGGGGCAAGTAACACTCAAACAACCGTGAGGCACTATAAGCAGGGGACGTTAATGATTGATATTATTGACCCTTCAACCGACAAGCTGGTTTGGCGCGGCACCGCCGATGGCCGCCTATCGAAGAATATGAACCCAGAAGAGCGCCGCAAAAGCCTGCAGAAAGTCGTCAATAAAATCCTCGACAACTTCCCTCCCAAAGACTGACAACTGTCACCTTCTGTCCACTTTGGACAGAAGGTTTCCATTTTGTAACCTTGCGTAACATCCTATACATACCTTAGAATGGTCACCACTGAGTAGATTAAAGCGCGCATATTAAAAAGCAGCAGACCTTACTCAGACAAGCTGCGTCATTGCGCCGCCCACTTTGGATTTAAGTTTAGGAACAAACATGCGTAAATTAGTTTTAGCGACAGCGATTGGCGCTGTTATGTTATCAGGCAGCGCACTAGCCGCTAAGCCAACCAGCATCTCTTACAGCTCTAAGGGCACCACTACTGAAGGCGTTGAATTCGCCAACTACACAGTAAAGTGCTCTAACGGTAAGCGTCAGCCACTTACCGCGTGGAACAAGCGCAAGAAGTGGTGTGTTGGTCAAGAGTCACAGGAACTCTGCCACAAGAAACAAATGAAAGCAGCCAAGGCTGCCTGCAAGCTAGATTAATCCCTGGCAGGCAAAGAAAAGGCGACTCAATCAGTCGCCTTTTTTACGCCCGCTATTTATCAATTTAATAGAGATAATCCTGCCTTAACTGCCCAAACGCCGCATCATCCAGCCCTAGACACTCACGTAAATACAGCTCAACAGAGCCAAACTCTTTATCAATGGTGTCAAACGCCTGCTGGAGATACTCGCTCCGCACCTCAAACATCGGCCGCAATAATGCTGGCTCAATCTTGGCATCTGTCAGGTGCTGATAGTGCGCTATAATCGCCCGTATCTCATCCTCTATCGGTAAATACTCGTTGGTTAGCAAGTAATCCTTCATTATCGTCGCCCGGTCGACACCCAGCGCCGATAGAATCAGCTTCGCTCCAAAACCCGTGCGATCCTTGCCCGCAGTACAGTGAATCAACATATTGCCTCGAGTTTCTAGCATCGACTCAAACATCTGACGATAGCGGTGCGAATGTTCTAACACCAGCTCGTGGTTAATGCCCTGCATGAACTGGGCAACATCGTCCGGTTCCAAGTTGCCGGCAATGATCTCTCCGAAAAAATTCGATAAGTTACCCGGGTCTATCGAAAGATCGAGAACCTCAGGCTTCTTCGCTGGCAGCAGTGATGGATGATCGAGCGACTCACTGGGCTGTCGAAAATCACAGACCACACTCAAGTCCAATGTCGCCAGGCTCATCACATCCCTTTCGGTTAAGCCCGACAGTCTGCCAGAGCGGAACAGCCGTCCCCACCGCACCTGCTGGCCACGGTCATTTTGGTACCCGCCCAAGTCACGAAAGTTATGACTACCGGTAAGCCTCACCCTACGCTCACTCACTCTTACCCGCGCCCCGTTTTCACCCGTTAAGGCAAAGACAGGTTTGCCAGCACCACCTGACAGGTGAACATCGACATAGCCGCTGCCCTGCTCAACATTGGCTATGTCTGCCCCTTCACAAGTTACTGCGAAACGGCCTGGCTGTTGCCACTGTATTTTATAGCCATTATTACCCAATGACTGAACATTAAACTGACTCACGCTACGTCACCTCTGGCCCGGTTATGTACTTTTCTAGGTAGGCCTCAGTGAGTAGCCCGATACTCTGAATTTGACGCTCTATCGCCTCGTCGCAAAAAGGATCCATACCCAACACCTCCTTATATAATGGCGCCATGGTGACATAAGACATCACGATATTATTAAAGGCCATAATAATCCACGGCAACAATTCAGCGTGCTTTTCAACCACGGGCGACAACGCATTGGTTACCGTATTACCGTAGTAGAATAACGGCTCAAACAAGCGCCCAAGCATATCTTTGATATGGGGATCGCCAGACAACGCCGCGTGCTGAAGCAATTTCGAAAGATTGGGGTTTTTACTGTGTAATCGCACTAAGTTACGCTGCCAATCCAGCACCGACTGCTGATCAACCTCTTGATCCAGCAATATTTGCAAGGGCTCATTAAACAGCAAAAGCAGGCGCTCCAAGACAGCGTTATACAGCGCCTCTTTATTTTTAAAATGATTGTATAAGCTTGGCGGTCGAATACCGACAGCGTCGGCCACATCGCCTAACGAGGTTGCCAAATAGCCTTTTTCGGCAAACAACCCCTCCGCCGCATCCAGTATTTTTTCCGCGGTTGGTTTCATAGTGCATTCCTGTAGTCCACAGCGGCTAAACTGTTATCAAAGCAGCGATTTTGATTATACCAGTATGATGCCTCGATTGGCTCAGCCAATCGCCACCTTAATACGTGAGAAGTCAACGAGGCAACCCTGCCACCACTACCTGGTTGCGCCCCGACTGCTTTGCCTGGTACATCGCCACATCCGCAGCCTTAAACAATAGTTTGTCGCTTGAAATTTGGTCGTTTGTAGTCGCCACCCCAACACTGGCGGTTACCGCAATAGCCTCGCCTTCCGTACTCAGCGCCGCCATTGTTTCAATCGCTCGATGAAAGCGAGTAGCGGCAGTATAAGCTTGGTCTTGAGTGCAGTTCGGCAACAAGACACACAACTCTTCTCCACCTATTCTCGCCACCACCTCCTCTGAGCGGCTCGAGGTTCGCAACACCCTCGCTATCGCCACCAATAACTCGTCACCCGACTGGTGGCCATATCGGTCGTTAATCAACTTGAAGTGATCGAGGTCAATAAAGATAAGCGATACCGGTCGTGGCTGACGCGCATAGAGTAGAAACTCGTCATTCAACCTGCTGAGAAAATAACGACGATTGTACAACCCAGTCAATGGGTCGGTGATGCTAAGTTTTCGCAGACCACGCTCAATGCGATAGCGGTAATAAGAAAGCAACGTCATCAATGCCAGTACGCTAAGCAACATATAACTGTATAACAGTGCGTGTTGCTGCAGCGAGACCCAGGGCGCCACGCCACGCGCATATTCCAGCAACAGCCAACCAAGCGGCACAGCCACTGCCAACAAGATCGCTGCAAACAAACGCGCGCCCAATATTCTTCTCATCGCCACCCTTATCCCCAAAGCCGCAAGCCTTATCGCCGCAACCCATTCTCTACACTAACATTTGTTTCAACCACCACAATGTTAATCTCCACCGCAATAGAATTTATTCGCCCTTGTTACAACAACACTGTTGACATTACCTCCGTTACAATGAATAATCCGGCGTCTTTATTTATGCACACAAATTTTTAGGAGCTATACGGTGGCAAACTCTCCACAAGCTAAAAAACGCGCTCGCCAAGGCGAAAAGCGTCGCAACCACAACGCCAGCCTGCGCTCGATGGTTCGTACTTACATCAAAAAAGTTATCGCAGCAATTGCAAGCGGTAGCCACGAAAGCGCACAAGCCGCTTACAACGACGCGGTACCTGTTATCGATCGCATGGCAGACAAAGGCATTATTCACAAGAATAAAGCTGCACGCCTTAAAAGCCGTCTAAACACCAAGGTGAAAGCACTCGCGGCTTAATCTTGACCTAGACGACTAAAAAAACCGGCTTTGCCGGTTTTTTTATGCCTGGAAATTGAGCCGATAATCACGCCCAGACGGCAATCACCATATTATCTCTGTGCATCATCTCTTCATCACCACGGTAACCCAGTACTTTCTCAATGCGACTACTGGCCAGACCCTTTAGCTTAACCGCCTCGGCCGATGAATAATTCACCAACCCCCTGGCCACCTCACTACCTGAAGAATCGGTACAAATCACCACTTCCCCTCGCTCGAAACTACCCTCAACCGCGGTAATACCAACGGGCAACAAGCTACTACCAGAAGACCTCAAAACGCGCACAGCACCATCGTCGATAGTGACCCGACCAGCGACCCTAAGATGCCCGGCCAACCACTGCTTGCGCGCCGCAACAGGCTCTCTGCCAGCACTGATCGTTGTTCCCAGCTGCTCTCCTGCGGCAATCCGCGTCAACACCCCCTCAATAGCGCCACCAACAATAATCGTGTCCGCACCAGAGCGAGCCGCTAAACGGGCAGCATTAACCTTGGTATACATACCGCCACGCCCTAAGTGCCCACCGGTATCACCAGCAACAGCAAATAGCAGCTTGTCTTCGGCGCTGGCGTGCTCGATCAATTTGGCATGAGGATGCTTACGAGGATCGGCATCGAACAAGCCGTCTTGATCCGTCATGATAATCAGTCGGTCGGCCTCGACCAAATTGGCCACCAACGCACCCAGGGTATCGTTGTCACCAAAGCGAATTTCATCGGTAACAACCGTGTCATTTTCGTTAATAACCGGCACCACACCCATCGACAACAACGAGCGCAGTGTTGCCTGCGCATTCAGGTAGCGCTTTCTGTTCGACAAATCGTCATGCACCAACAGCACCTGAGCCGACTGTAGCTGATAACGTGAGAACTCTGCCTGATAAGATTGCACCAAGCCAACCTGGCCAATTGCCGCAGCGGCTTGCAGATCACTCATCCGCTGCGGCCTCTCACTCCACCCCATCACAGCCATTCCAGCCGCCACAGCACCGGAGGACACCAGCACAACCTCTATACCCTGGCGGCGCAGATCAGCCATCTGCTCGACCCAGCCAGCAATAGCCTCTTTAGCCAAACCCGCACCATTCGCAGTTAACAGCGCACTACCAATCTTTACTACCCAACGCTTCGCCACCGGCAACCTCTTACTTTTCCAACCAACCGCACTTACGGTGCATAAATGATCTCGACATCATGATCGTCGTCATCATCGTCATCATCGTCTTCCAGCCCCGACTTAAGCGCCATTGCACGCTCCACCGCTCGGTGCTCAGCCAACTCTTCAATACGCTGGCGACCCTCTTCCTGCATCAGTGTCTGCTGCTCACGCTCAAGCTCAAGTAACTCTGGGTCTTCACTCTCTAGCTCACGGCGATGCTCGATATAATCCATCAGGTCGCTCACCAGGGCATCGGTGCCGACAGAACTAATTGCCGAAATGGAATAGACCTTACCCTGCCAATCCAAGGCAGAAACAATCGCATCAACCCTTTCCTGGCGCTCATCCTCGGGCAGCAAATCAAGCTTATTCAACACCAACCAACGATCACGACCCGCCAGAGTAGGGCTAAACAAACCAAGCTCTTTGGCAATCTTAAGTGCCGTTTCAGCAGGGTCAGACTCATCAAACGGCGCCACATCGACAATATGCAACAAGATGCGAGTACGTGTCAGATGCTTCAGAAAGCGGATACCCAAACCCGCCCCCATCGCCGCACCCTCGATAAGACCTGGGATATCGGCAAGCACAAACGAGCGGTGCTTTTGCACACTGACCACACCTAAATTTGGCACCAGGGTAGTAAATGGATAATTGGCTACCTTTGGCTTTGCCGCCGACACCGCACGAATCAGCGTCGACTTACCTGCATTGGGCATACCCAACAAGCCAACATCAGCCAACACCTTCAACTCTAGCTTGAGGTTTCGCATCTCACCCTCAGAACCCTTGGTTGTCTGAGTCGGCGCACGATTGGTACTCGATTTGAAACGGGTATTGCCAAGACCGTGAAAGCCGCCCTGGGCAACCAACAAACGCTGACCCGACTCAGCCAAATCACCGAGCACTTCATTGGTGTCTTCATCGATCACAGTACAGCCAACAGGCACTTTAATGACCAAGTCATCGCCCTTGCAGCCAGTCATATTACTGCGCTGACCACGCTGACCGTCTTTGGCGAAGAATTTACGGGTATAGCGATAATCAACCAGTGTGTTTAGCCCCTCATCGGCCTCAAACCACACACTGCCACCATCACCACCATCACCACCATCAGGGCCGCCCTGGGCGATGTATTTCTCTCGGCGAAAGCTTAGCGCGCCGTAACCACCGCGCCCCGCCTGTACCAATATGCTCGCCTCGTCGACAAATTTCATCGCCTATTCTCCGCTAAGGGTTTATATATCTATCAATAGTATAAAACAAAAAAGCCCCGTCTAACGACGAGGCTTTTTGATATCTGAAGAGATCAGATCTTAAGCGGCAACAATAGTTACGAACTTACGATTCTTAGGACCTTTAACTTCAAACTTAACAACGCCATCTGCCTTAGCAAACAATGTGTGGTCTTTGCCGATACCTACGTTTTCACCAGCGTGGAACTTAGTACCACGTTGACGAATAAGGATGTTACCTGCAATAACTTGTTGGCCGCCGAAACGCTTAACGCCTAAGCGTTTGCTTACCGAATCGCGACCGTTACTAGTACTACCACCAGCTTTCTTATGAGCCATTTTCTATCTCCTGCTTAGCCGTTAATACCGGTAATTTTAACTTCGGTGAACCACTGACGGTGACCCATCTGCTTCATGTGGTGCTTACGACGCTTGAATTTCATGATCTTCACTTTCTTGTGACGACCCTGAGTAATAACTTCAGCTGTAATCTTAGCGCCTGCAACAACAGGTGCGCCAATTTTAACGCCTTCGCCTTCACCAACAAGTAGAACCTGATCAAACTCGATCACGTCACCTACTGATTTTTCAATTTTTTCTAGCTTGAGGGTTTCACCCTCAATGACACGGTGCTGCTTACCACCGCTAACAAATACTGCGTACATTGCTGCGCTCCAATCAAGCCTGCTTACAAGTCTGAGAGTACTTTCCACACGAAAGCTCCGGTAAGACAGGCACCAAGTTACTGCTTTTAAAGGCGACAACTTAGGTTTTTACATAAGGGCGCGGATTATACCGAAACTTATCCAGCGAGACAAGCCATCTTGCGTTGTTTTCGCCCAGCTAGTTGACAGCTCACTTAGCAAGCCATAGCATCCTGCTCAATATGACGACAGACCGCCTATCTCGGAACAATTATGCAGCAAATCCGTAGCACCATCGCCAACGATCTCGACAAAGTAAACCAGTTAATAGTCAGCGAACTTTACTCCGATGTCCCGCTGGTCGAAGAAATCGGGCAGTATATCATCGCTGCCGGCGGCAAGCGGATGCGGCCAATACTTGTCCTCCTAGCAGCTAAGGCCCTCAATTATCAGGGCGAACTCGATAAGCAACTGGCAACGGCGATTGAGTTTATTCACACCGCTACATTATTGCACGACGATGTTGTTGACGTGTCAGCCTTACGTCGCGGCAGACCAACGGCCAACGCCGAATACACCAATGCCTCAAGCGTCTTGGTTGGCGATTTCATATACTCTCGCGCCTTTCAAATGCTAGTGGCGATGAATGACATGTCTATTATGAACCTGCTCGCCTCGACCACAAATAAAATTGCCGAAGGTGAGGTGCTGCAACTACAAAAAGCCGGCGACCCCGACACCAGCGAAGAAGAATACCTCACCGTCATCAAAAACAAGACCGCAATACTGTTCGAGGCCTCATCTCTGGGCGGCGCCATGATTGCCGGCGGCACCGAAACGCAACAACAGGCACTGCGCACTTTTGGCAGCGCACTCGGCACGGCCTTCCAGCTGGTAGACGACATCCTCGATTACCAGGGCGACCCCGCTGAAATGGGTAAAAATATCGGTGACGACTTAGCCGAAGGCAAGCCAACACTTCCTCTGATCTTTACTATGCGACAGGACAATAAAGCCCAGGCTGCCATTGTTCGCCAGGCAATCCAAGACAAGAGCGCGGAACATCTTTCACAGATTATCGATGCCGTCAGCACCAACGGCGCCCTCGACTACACCTTTCAATGCGCCCTCAAAGAGAAGCAACGAGCAATAGATGCGCTTGCACTCCTGCCCGACAGCGAGGCCAAGACTCAAATGGCTCGACTGGTCGACTTGGCGATAAACCGCAACAAGTAAGCCAACGACAAAAACGCCCCTCCGCCGCAGGCCAGAGGGGTCAAGTGTATAGTAAGTCGACAGTTTCCGGCATATTTACTCGCCTAATGTAGTCATCGGTAACACTTCCCCCCGAATCAGCACCAGCCTTTAAAAAATGCGTCCATATCGTTGACACTCTGTTAACAAAATAAGAGAGTAAATCTTCACTAGCCAGTCAAAATATAATAATCAGGCTAGATCTTACTCATTTATTAAAAAGAAAAAAAACATGTATATCGGCAGCACTATCGGAGCTATCAGCTATACCTCCGGCGCACTTGCATTCGCCCTGCTTGTGCCGTTAAGCGTCTTGCTGCAACGACAAAAATACTACCCAACCATGCTCGTTGCCGCCTGCGTTATTACCATGGTTCGATGCCTGTCAGCACTGTTTTATAGTCACTACGACATACCCGGTAGCGTACTGCTGATTGTCGATTTAGCTTTCTATGGCATTTGGTTGCTGACGCTGTTTGACACAGCCAAACACACAACCCAGCAAGCACTGCCTATGTTTCTGCGCCGACTGGTCGCCGTGGTATATTCCGCCACTGTGATTTTCGCCATTATCAGTTACGGCATGAACAATACCGACACACAAATATACGCTACTGAGACCGTTATTTGGTGCAACATTATCCTGCCAATCATCAGTCTTATCCTGATTGAGCAGTTCTACAAGAATATTAACAACGCCCACAAGCATTCGATCAAGTTCTTCTCCTGGGGGCTTGCTGCACTGCTCGCCTATGAACTTTACCTCTATACCCAGGCGCTGATATTTCAAGCCATCCCCCTCGATAGCTGGCTTGCCAGGGGCTGGATTTATGCCATTGTCGGTATGTTTTTTCTGTTCACACTGAAACAGAAACACACCCCCCAGCTTACCCTCTCACGCAAGATTGTGTTCTATACCACCAGCCTTACCAGTGCCGGCATTCTGTTGTTTGTCATGGCCGGCGTTGGCTTTTACATGCAGATTTATGGTGGTTCATGGGGCGGCGCACTACAACAGGTTCTCACCTTCACCACCATTTTATCGGTTGCCGTATTATTCTCACTCGGCCAATTCCGTGCCTACATCGTGGTGCTGATCAACAAACATTTCTTCAGCCACAAATATGATTACCGTAACGAGTGGCTCAACTTGATTCAAATCTTATCCCAGCCAGTGGATCAAGATAATCTGCAAAAGCGCACCATCAAAGCCGTGGCTAATATCTTTGGCTGCCCTGGAGGCGCCTTGTGGCAGCGCCAACACCAGCTCTACATCCCCAGCTGCGAGAGTCGCTGCCCACTGCCGGAAGCTGCCATCCAAACTGTTGACTCACCGTTCATCCATGCTCTGCGTGACAAAGAGTGGGTGTTTGAAGCCATAGGGCCACAGAGCACAAAATACCCCGAGAACCTGTTGTTGCCAGGCTGGGCCAGAGAAATCAAAGATCTGTGGATCGTGCTAGCGCTGCTCAATGAAAATGATCTACTGGGCTTTATGTGTCTGCAAAAACCGCCCAATAAGATACAGCCACTGAGCTGGGAGGATCTCGATTTATTGAAAACGGTGGGACGTCAAATCGCCTCCTATTTAGCCCGCCATGAAGCCTCAGAGCAGCTTTCTCAGTCGCGCCAGTTTGACACCTACAACAAATTGACCGCCTTCATCATGCACGACTTGAAAAACCTGATCGCCCAACAAGCGCTGGTAGTTCAAAATGCCGCCAAACACAAAAACAACCCCGAATTTTTCGAGGATGCCATCAATACCATCGACAACTCAGTCAACCGAATGAGCAGCCTGCTAACCAAATTACAAAGCCAAAGCCGCAGTATCAACCAGACCATTCCACTCGAAAAAGTCATTCAACAGGCAATTAAGAAATGTCGCTTCGATTACCCACAGCCGCAATTTTCATTTGCCGGCGAAAAGACTCTCGAAGTCAATGCCGATATCGACACCTTTACCATGGTCTTAACCCATCTGATTAAAAACGCGCAGGAGGCGACACCTAACAACGGTGAGATCAACATCCACCTTAGCACCGACAACGATAGAGCCTCTATCGCCATCACCGATAATGGCTGCGGCATGAGCGAGACCTTCATCCGTCAACGACTCTTTAAGCCGTTTGAAACCACTAAATCAGGAAAAGGCATGGGCATAGGCGTGTTCCAAGCCAGAGAATATATTCACAGCCTACAAGGCGAACTCAGCGTCAGCAGCGAACTGCACAAAGGCAGCGTATTTAACATCGCCGTCCCACTATTAGAGACCAGCGATTACTAGGAAGTCAGAAAATGAATAAAATCAATAACAAGCCAACATTACTGATTGTAGAGGATGACATTGGATTACAGAGCCAGTTGCGCTGGCACTTCGATGCTTATCATGTCGTACTGGCCAACGATCGCCAATCAGCCATCGCCGCCATTCGCAAAGAGGAGCCTGCCGTTGTCGTCCAAGATCTTGGACTACCGCCCGATGACGAGGGCGTCGAAGAAGGTTTTGCAACGGTAAGAGAGACTCTCGCCCTTGCCCCCAACACGAAAATTATTGTTGTTACCGGCCATCATGAACGCGAGAACGCACTCCGCGCCGTCGATCTTGGAGCCTATGACTTTTATGAAAAGCCGGTCAACACAGAGGCCTTGGATCTGATTGTTAATCGCGCATTTCACATCTACAACCTGGAAGAGCAAAACCGCCGTCTACAATCACAATCACACAGTAATCTTAACGGCCTGATTGCCTCCGACCCAGCAATGCTGCGTATCTGCCAAACCATCGAGAAAATTGCCCCCACCAATATTACCAGTCTGCTGCTTGGCGAGAGCGGCACTGGTAAGGAGGTGCTGGCCAAGGCCATCCACCACTCCAGCCCTCGAAACGAGCATCGCTTTATTGCTATTAACTGCGCCGCCGTTCCCGAGGCGCTGATGGAGAGCGAATTATTTGGCCACGAACGAGGCGCCTTTACCGGTGCCAACAAAACCACCCCCGGCAAGGTTGAAACTGCCCACAACGGTACCCTATTCCTCGACGAAATCGGCGATATGCCACTGCCACTGCAGGCCAAATTGCTGCGTTTTTTGCAAGAGCGCGAAATTGAGCGCGTCGGGGGTCGCGAGACAATTGCTGTCGACGTGCGTGTTGTCTGCGCCACCAACAAAGACCTTGAAACCATGGTTGCCGATGGTGACTTCCGTGAAGACCTCTATTACCGCATCAGCGAAATGGTGATTAACATCCCCCCTCTCCGTGTGCGTAATGGTGATAAAATCCTATTGGCCAGGCACTTGTTACAGCAGTTTAACGAACAGCAAAATCGAGGTATTGCCGGCTTTAATAGCGAAGCTACGGCCGCTATTGAGAGCTACAATTGGCCTGGCAATATTCGCGAGATGGAAAACAAAATACGTCGCGCCGTTATTATGTGCGAGGGCAAGAAAATATCCGCTGCCGACCTCTGCCTAGAATCAGCCAAAGACTTGAGCATCAACCTGCGCAAGGTACGCTACGAAGCAGAGCAACAAGCGATCAACAAGGCCCTCTATATCACCGCCGGCAATATTTCCGCCGCCGCGAAGCTATTGGGTATCACTCGGCCGACGCTGTATGACCTGGTGAAAAAGTATGAGATTCAAATCCCCGACTCCCCGATGCGAACCGTTTCGACAGCTGACCTGTAGCCGGACACTATGCGTCATGAGACCTGCATGTAAGCGTCATGGCGCATAGTGACTAGAAAACGCCTATAAATAAGCGCTATACCGCCGCAACTACAATCGACTGTTAGGCATTATGAAACCCACAGATTTATCCCGGCTCAGCGACGAACTTAAACAACAAACCATCTCCGAGCTGTTTGACAAAGACTCTATGCGCGCAGAAGCATTCAGTGCGCGTAGCCAAAGCCTATCGATCGATTACTCAAAAAACTTAATCTCTAATAATGTACTGTCAGCCTTTCAGCAGCAATTCGATACGCTCGATCTTCACTCATGGATTCAGCGCCTGTTTAGCGGTGAGCTGATTAACAATACTGAGCAGCGTGCGGCTCACCACACCCGCCTTAGAGACGTGCCCGCGGATCCGCTCATCGAGCAAACCTTGGCCTCTTGCTACCAGCTCTGCGACGACATCTTATCGGCCAATAAAACGGGAGCCAGCGGTCAGCGCTTTACCGATGTTGTTAATATTGGTATTGGTGGCTCAGATTTAGGGCCAAGACTTGCTGCCGACGTCCTGAAGAATAAGCAGGCCGGTATCAACGCTTACTTCATCTCCAATCTCGACAGCGCCGAGATTAACAAAACCCTCGCCAAGCTATCGCCCGAAACCACACTTTTCATCGTGGCATCGAAGTCCTTTGCCACCGAAGAAACACTGACCAATGCCCGGCATGCTCAGCGCTGGCTGGCCTCGTCATCAGTCGGCACAGGCAGCGACCAACACTTTATTGCCATTACCAGCAACCACAACAAGGCGGTCGATTTTGGCGTTGCCACCGATTGCATTTTACCCATGTGGGACTGGGTTGGCGGGCGCTACTCGCTGTGGTCATGCATCGGCTTATCCACCATGCTCTGCGCTGGCAAACAGGCCTTTCAACAACTGCTTGCCGGTGCTCATGTCATGGATCAGCACTTTCAACAAGCCCCTTTCACAGAAAATTTGCCGACCATTCTCGCCGTGCTTGAGATCTGGTATGGCAACTTTATGGGCGCCCGCAGCCATGCGGTCATTCCCTATTGTTATGCCCTCAGAAAGCTGCCGAGTTATTTGCAGCAATTATGTATGGAAAGTAATGGCAAATCGGTCAGGCGTGATGGCAGCCCCGTGCTGTCTGACACCAATCCGATTGTTTGGGGCACCGCCGGCACAGATGGTCAACACTCTTATCATCAGTTGCTTCACCAGGGCACACAGACCGTCACCGTAGACTTCCTACTCCCGCTATCAGCCGGTGATAACTGCCCAATCGCTCATCAGAAACTCGTTGCTAATTGCCTGGCTCAAAGCCGAGTATTAATGACGGGGCAAAGCTTAGCCGATGCTGAGTATCGGATGCGCCTCGATGGCTATAACGAGAAAGACATCAGCACCCTGGCCCCACATAAAGTCATGCACGGCAATATGCCCAGCACCATTATCAGCTTCGACCAGCTCGATGCCTTTACGCTGGGTGAAATTCTAGCGCTCTACGAACACAAAACATTTGTCTGCAGTGTGTTTTGGGATATCAACCCCTTCGATCAGTGGGGCGTGGAACTCGGCAAGAGAATTGGCCAGCAAGTCGATGAGGCAATTCAGGGAAAACCGGAAGCACTGGCCGACCTAGACGGCTCCACCCTGGCAATGATCAAAAGATATCAACAAAAGAACCAGCGGCGCTAAATATCGGCGCCGCCGAATGCCCTATCTATTGCGCCTCGATAATGGCCAGCAAATCTGCTGTTTTTTCTTTCATCAAGCTAACGCTGCCACGACTTTCAACATTTAAACGCAATACCGGCTCAGTATTAGACATGCGTACATTAAAGCGCCAATCGCTGTAGGCAACACTTAGCCCATCGGTATGCTCAACAGACACCGCATCGCCGGCATATATCGTTTCTATTTGCTCAATCAAGGCCTTGGCATCTTTAACCGTGCTATTGATCTCACCGCTACAGGGATAGGCAGCAACACGCTCCGCCACCAGCTGTGATAAAGTCTTACCGCTGTCGCTGACCAATTGAGCCACCAACAACCAGGGAATCATGCCGCTGTCGCAGTAGGCAAATTCACGGAAGTAATGGTGGGCGCTCATCTCGCCACCATAGATGGCATTCTCTTTGCGCATCCGCTCTTTAATGAAAGCGTGGCCTGTTTTACACTCGATTGCCACCCCCTTATTCGTCTCGACAATATCAACGGTATTCCATGTCAGGCGAGGGTCATGCACAACCGACTCACCCGGATTTTTCTGCAGATAGGCCTCAGCTAACAAGCCGACGACATAATAGCCCTCAATAAACGCCCCCGTCTCATCGAAGAAGAAGCAACGGTCAAAATCACCATCCCAGGCAATGCCAAAGTCAGCCTTGTTAGCCACCACGGCTTCAGCAGTCGGCCTGCGATTTTCTTCCAACAGCGGGTTAGGGACACCATTGGGGAAATTGCCGTCCGGCTGATGATGCACCTTAATAAACTCTATTGGCAACTCAGGCTCAATGGCATCAAGGGCGATACTGGCGCCGCCATTACCCGCTGTTGCCACCAGTTTCAGCGGTTTCATCGTATCGCCACTAACATAGGTCAGCAGGTGTTGCACGTAGGCTGGGCGGGTATCGATTTCTATCAATTGGCCGCGCACCGGTGCATCGCTAAACTCATTGCGCTCGGCAGCTGCCTGAATATCAAATAGCCCGGTATCGCCGCTGATAGGTTTCGACTCTTCACGGACAAACTTCATGCCGTTGTAATCTTTCGGGTTATGACTGGCCGTCACTGCAATACCACCGTCCATCTTCTCATGAGACGTGGCAAAATAAACTTCTTCGGTACCACACAGGCCGATACAATAGACATCGACCCCCTCATCTCGCAAGCCATTGATTACAGCCGTTGAGATGGCAACACTGGTGAGACGAATATCATAGCCGACGATAACCTTCTTTGGCTGCAATACCTTGGCATAACCCCGCCCAATACGGTAGGCGATATCATCGTTTAACTCATCCGGGATACGACCACGAACATCATAGGCCTTAAAACATTTAATCGCGTTACTCATAACAATCTAAATTTCCATTATTAAATCAGGTGTTTGGTTACCGCCTTACTCCGAGCGGCCATAAACGTCTTCAAAGCGAACAATATCGTCTTCGCCGAGGTAGCTACCACTCTGCACCTCTATCAATTCCAGCGGAATTACGCCGGGGTTAGACAGTCGATGTTTATGCCCGAGCGGTATATAAGTCGACTGATCTTCAGCCAATAAAAATTCTTTACCGTCGCACTCAACCAGCGCACTGCCACTGACCACAACCCAGTGTTCGGCACGGTGGTGATGCATCTGCAAAGACAGAGTCTGCCCCGGGGTGACAACAATCCGCTTTACCTGAAAGCGCCTGTCATTGGCGATGGATTCATAGCTTCCCCAAGGGCGATACACCTTGGTGTGAGCATGGGTCTCATCCCGACCATCAGCCTTAAGCTGGTTGACAATGTGCTTAACATCCTGCACCTGGTTTTTATCTGCAACCAATACGGCATCGGCGGTTTCCACTACCACAATATCGCTGACACCTACCGCGGCCACAAGACGCTGGTCGCTTCGGATATAGCTGTTACTGACATTATGGGTCATCACATCACCGCGGCAAACATTGGCATTATCATCCTGCTCACTGACCTCCCACAGAGAGTTCCACGCCCCAACATCACTCCAGCCTGCATCTAACGGAATGACGACAGCATTGTCGGTCTTTTCCATAACCGCATAATCTATCGAGTCACTGGGGCAGGCGGCAAAGTCTTCAGCATGAATACGGATAAAATCCATATCTCCACCACGGTTATCAAAGGCCAGTTTGGTTGACGCGGCCATCTGAGGCGCACAATGGTTTAACTCGGCTAAAAATGTGTTCGCCTTGAAGACAAACATCCCGCTATTCCAGTCATAGTTACCTGTGGCCAAATATTCTGTCGCAGTGGCAAGGTTCGGCTTTTCGACAAAGCGAGCCACAGCAAAAGACGTCTCATCCAGTTTTTCACCACGCTCAATATAGCCATAGCCGGTCTCTGGCCCAGAAGCCACAATGCCAAAAGTCACCAACTTATCTTGCTCAGCAACGGCAGCGGCCTGCGCTACCACAGCCTGAAAAGAATGATGTTGCTCGATCACATGGTCGGCAGGCAGGACTAACAGCGTCGCCGTATCGTCCTTCAACTGCGCGGCATAGGCCGCCAAGGCAACAGCAGGGCCGGTGTTTCGCCCCATGGGCTCCAGCAAAATCGTCGCATCATCGATGCCTAACTGACGCAACTGTTCTGCCACCAAAAAGCGATGCTCGTCATTACAAACGACTATCGGCGGCGCCAATTCCAGACCCGCCAAGCGTGAGATAGTCTGCTGCAACATCGATTCATCGGGGTCGACCAAATTAATATATTGCTTGGGAAACAAGCCCCTCGATACAGGCCAAAGCCTACTCCCCACACCCCCACAAAGCAGAATCGGATGAATCATAAAATTCCCTCTAAAAAAATAAAAAGTTATATGTCTACAGCAAAAAACATTGGTTAATTGGCAGTTTTTATAAAAATAATAGGATTGTAACCCATTGACTACTTCGCTAAAACATCAGCGAGACAATTAGAACATGCACGATATGCAGAGCAATTTCCGCGAAGTCCCTAAAATCGTGTTGTACAGCCCTGTTTCGTTTGCTTAAGTTCACCCTTACGCGACTAGACAGCCCACCGTAAACCGTTACAATGGTTGGCTTAGCGAGTGCAATTTCCACAATAACTATTACCCATTAAGCACCTGACCAAGAGACCGATACCGACGATGACTGAAAAGACCGGATTAACTCATATCAACAGCTTTACCAAAGAAGACCTAATAGAATGTGGTCACGGTCGCCTGTTTGGCCCCGGTAACGCACAATTACCCGTCGATAATATGTTAATGGTCGATCGCATTACCAGCATTACGGTCGACGGTGGCGCTAATGGCAAGGGCGAAATTGTTGCCGAGCTCGACATTAACCCCGACCTCTGGTTCTTCGAATGCCACTTTCCTGGCGACCCAGTCATGCCCGGCTGCCTAGGGCTAGATGCACTGTGGCAATTGGTCGGCTTTTTCCTCGGTTGGAAGGGTAATAAAGGCCAGGGCCGCGCTCTCGGCGTCGGCGAGTTAAAGTTTACCGGTCAGGTTCTGCCTACCGCTGGTAAGGTGACCTACACCTTGACGCTGAAAAGAGTCATTGAGCGTAAATTAATTATGGGCATAGCCGATGGCACCGTTTCCGTTGATGGTGAGGTTATCTACAGCGCAAAAGACTTGCGTGTTGGATTGTTTTCAACCACTGAGAACTTTTAATTTTTTACGGATAACTTAATTCCGTATTCGTTTCAAAATTGATACAGCTAAACAGCTAAGAGGCAGTTATGAGAAGGGTTGTAGTTACAGGACTTGGTATAGTTTCTTGTCTTGGCAACAATAAGGAAGAGGTCAAAGAATCTCTTTTTGAAGGCCGCTCTGGTATTTCTTTCAATGAAGAATACAAAGATTTAGGCTTTCGCAGCCACGTCAGCGGCACACCAGTTATCGACTTTAAAGAGCATATCGATCGCAAACAACTCCGCTTTATGGGTGATGCGGCAGCCTATGCCTACATTGCTATGCAACAGGCAATCGATGACTCTAGCCTAAGCGATGACCAGGTTTCCAATATCCGCACCGGCATTATCGCGGGTTCAGGTGGCGCCTCTGCCGCCAGCCAAACGGAAGCTGCAGACATCCTACGCGCCAAGGGTATCAAGCGTGTCGGCCCTTATCGTGTTACTCAGACCATGGGGTCGACTGTGTCAGCCTGTCTGGCAACCCCCTTCAAAATAAAAGGCGTGAACTACTCGATCTCTTCCGCCTGTTCTACCAGCGCACACTGTATTGGCAACGCGATGGAACAAATACAACTTAACAAGCAAGATATTGTCTTTGCCGGCGGTGCTGAAGAGCTGCACTGGACCATGAGTTCTCTGTTTGATGCTATGGGGGCCCTGTCCTCAAAGCGTAATGAAACACCGACGGAGGCCTCACGAGCCTACGATGCAGACCGCGACGGTTTTGTCATTGCTGGTGGCGGCGGTATGCTGGTACTGGAAGAACTCGAGCACGCCAAGGCCCGCGGCGCTAAGATTTATGCCGAAGTTGTTGGCTATGGCGCCACCTCTGATGGCTACGACATGGTCGCGCCATCGGGTGAAGGCGCGGTACGCTGTATGCAACAAGCATTAAGCACTGTCGAAGGCTCTATCGATTACATCAATGCCCACGGTACCAGCACCCCCGCCGGCGATATCCCAGAGCTGCGCGCAATGAAGCAGGCCTTCGGCAGCGACATCCCTCAGATTAGCTCGACCAAGTCTCTGTCGGGGCACTCTTTAGGCGCCGCCGGCGTGCAGGAATCAATATACAGTCTCATCATGCAAGAGAACGATTTCATCACAGCCTCGGCCAACGTCTCTCAACTGGACGATGAAGCCCAGGGCATGCCGATCGTTACCGAGCGCCAAGATGGCGTTAAGCTTGAACGTGTGATGTCCAATAGCTTCGGCTTCGGTGGCACCAACGCATCGCTTGTGTTCCAGCGCTACCAAGATTAATCGGTCCCTGTTCGAGACATAAAAAAGGCTGCAGTTGCAGCCTTTTTTATGCCTCCAAAAACCATTCGGTCAACCCATCAGGTTATCGAGCAACATCACATCCACCAAGTCACCTTGGGCGATTGTCTTGCCCGCTGGTATCACAGCCAAGCAATTTGCCCACGATGCTGATGACAATACTCCAGAGCTCTGATTAGCATAAATCTCAACACCGCTCTTGCCATTTTTAGCCACCACTTTTGCCCGCTGATATTCCTGTCTACGCCCTTCTTTTGTAATATTGAAAGCGGCAGGCAGCTGAACGATTAGCGGCGTGACATCATCAACACCTAACATACGCAACAAATAGGGTTTGACGATTAAACCAAAGGTTACAAATACCGCAGCAGGGTTGCCTGGCAAGCCTAAGAACGGCACTCCCAAAACTTTACCGTAGGCCAGAGGCTTGCCCGGCTTGATCGCCAACTTCCACAGTTTGAGTTCACCGAGTTGCTCAACCACGGCCTTAACATGATCCTCCTCACCCACCGACACACCGCCACTGCTGACAATGACATCGGCCTGCTGGGCAGCTGAACGCAGCAACTCTTCTGTGTGCTCAGCAGTATCCCGACAAATTCCCAAGTCAACTATATCGATATCAAACTGCTGCAACAAACCATTGAGCGTGTAACGATTAGAATTGAAAATCTCACCAGGATTGAGCGTATCGCCCGGCTCACGCAATTCGTCACCGGTGGATAGCACGGCCACCTTAAGCCGACGCCGCACCGACAAGGTGGCGACACCGACAGAAGCCAGCACACCCAAATCCTGTGGCTGAATACGATGACCCGCGGCAAAGACAATATCACCGATGACAATATCTTGACCGGCCCGGCGAATATTTTGATGTCGCTTAGGCACCGACTGTGTTTTCAGCAGACTGCCATCAAACTCTGCATTTTCTTGCATTAAAATGGCATCAGCACCTTCGGGCACTGGGGCACCGGTGAAAATCCTCGCTGCCTCACCGACAAGCAAAGGAGAACCCACCGATCCGGCGGCGATGCGCTGAGTAACAGGCAGCCCATTGCCGTCCTGCATGTCTTCAATCCGAACCGCGTAGCCGTCCATCGCACTGTTATCAAACGGAGGCACAGAAACCTTTGCCATGACATCGGCGGCCAGCACCCTGCCCAATGAGGACAGCAAATCAACACTCTCGCTTTCAACAACCAAGCGGGCATCAGCCAGCAACTGCGCTATCGCATCGTCAATTTTGGTCCATGACGGGCTCACTGGGCATGCCCCATAATGCCATTAGGCTTTAGCACACCGGTAAAATTGCAGGGTCGGTGACGACTGTCGATCTGATCTTTGATAATCCCTTCCCAGCCGGTACGACAGGCGCCGGTAGAGCCGGGCAAACAAAAAATGACCGTATGCTTGGCCAGACCTGCAACCGCCCGCGATTGTATCGTCGAATTACCAATCTCAGCGTACGAGATCGCTCTAAAGGTTTCACCAAAACCCTCAATGGTTTTATCAAACAATGGCGTCACCGCCTCGGGGGTCGAGTCACGCCCAGTAAATCCTGTGCCGCCGGTTAAGATCACCACCTGTACATCTGAGGCAATCCAGCCAGAGACCACGGCTCGAATATCGTAAATATCATCCTTTACGATCTGCTTATCGACGATGTTATGACCAGACTGCTTAACCGCCTCAACCAAATAGCCACCCGAGGTGTCTGTTTCTTCATTGCGTGTGTCTGACACCGTTAACACGGCAACCTTCAATTCTTCTTGTACACTTTTATTCGTCATAATCTAATCGCTTTCCTGGTAACGTTCTTTTAGCAAGCTTGCCATAACCGAGCGCCATGGACGTTGTTTTATGCCAAAGTGATTCAATATTTTGTGGCAATTTAATACTGGGTGGGGTGGAATCCCATAAAGTTCGCCATTGTCGACCAGCTTAATGCTGACTTTCTCTGGATCGACATAACCATATTGCTGGCCTGTGGCAATAATAGCCTCGACAAAGCCTTCACTATTAGTGGGGTCGGAGCTGCAATAATGGTACAGCCCATAACATCCTGCGCCGGCCACTAATTGCTCAGCACAGGCCACCACCACCCGCGCAACATCAACAGCTGGCGTAGGACAGCCCTCTGCACCAGCATGAACAATCAACTCCTCTCCAGTCTCCAGACGCATTAGTAAGTCTTCAAACAGACCATGACTGCCATTACTAAAGGCCCAACCGACACGAAGTGTTAACTGTTTATCGCAGACCATAATAGCCTGCTCTGCAGCTAACAAGGCGCGGCCGCTGGCCATATTGGGTGCCGGTTCATCATCTTCGGTGTATTCGACAGAGTGCCTTTCTAAAAACACCTGCGAGCTCGACAGATGCAACAGGATAATTGACTGTTGCTGACAACGCTCAGCGACCGCCGCGGCAAAAGCAATATCGTTATCACCCACCTCAGACGAGAGCTCAGTGCTCTGCAGGATATAGCAGTTAATCACAATATTGATCGTATGGTGATCAATCGCCTGCAACGATTCGGCATCAGCAAGCTGCTCTCGGGTGATACCCTCAACGCGATAATCCTTCATCAACAATGCGGCAACAACCTCGGTACCGACACGGCTGTCACTATCTAACACCAATACTCTCATCACACCACCTCGACCACTGTCTTAAAACAAAAAACCACCCGCTATAGGGTGGTTCAGAGTATCACTGCCTAACTATTTAAAATGGAATGTCATCATCAAAGGCGTTGTCAGTAAACGTCTGTGCAGGCTGCGGAGCAGATTGTTGCTGAGCGGGCTGCTGATAGCCTTGTTGTTGCACTGGCTGCTGCGCCGGCTGCTGGTAACCCTGCTGAGGCGCAGCGGCGGGCTGCTGTGCAGGTTGTTGCGCCGGTTGCTGCTGCGTTGGCTGACGCTGGGCTGGCGCTGCAGCGGGCTGCTGGTAATTCTGCTGGCTGCCCTGATGCTGAGAGTCGCCGCCATTATTTGCATTGCGGCTATCCAGCATCTGCATTTCATTGGCCACTATCTCGGTGGTATACCGATCCTGTCCATCTTGACCCTGCCATTTACGGGTGCGTAACTGGCCCTCAACGTAGACCTTAGAACCTTTGCGCAAATATTCACCGGCAATCTCGCCAAGGCGATTGAAAAACACCACGCGATGCCATTCTGTTCGCTCCTGTGGCTGACCGGTGTTTTTATCTTTCCAAGTCTCGCTGGTTGCCAGCGTAATATTGGTAATGGCTGCCCCTGCAGCGGTGTAGCGGGTCTCAGGGTCCTGCCCTATGTTACCAACCAATATAACCTTGTTAACACCTCTTGAAGCCATCAGCTTCTCCTTAAATATGGCATGTGAAAATTCTATCAACTATATCGTAATATACTCTCAGCGACTAGCTGATACGAGTGGCAAATTTACTGCTGGCGAAAGCCTGTAAGGCTCTCCTCGTCGAATAGTTGCTCGTCTATTTTCAAATAGGCCTGCCTGTCAGTTTTTATCACCATTACATCGACAACACCGGCCAACTTGCTGAGTTTGCCAGCAATCGATGCGCTATCAAAGCTATCGCCATAACGCAGCACCAAGCCCTTCAAGTGTTTAGGTTTCTGCATGCCTGCAGCCACCAGTAACCATACCAAGGCCAGGGCTGCCGATAAGGTAAAGCCGCCGAATGCCCCCCAATACTGAATGGCAACCCCCCCCATCGTGCCACCCAAGAAGGCGCCGAGAAACTGAGAGGTTGAATACACTCCCATTGCCGTTCCCTTACCGCCGGCAAATGCCCGCTTACTGATCAGTGAAGGCAGTGTCGCCTCGAGCAGGTTAAACGCCATGAAGAAAGCAAAACAAGCAATAATCAGCCCCCAAAATTGACCACCAAAGAATGCCAGGGCCAACAGAGACAATAATAACTGAGCGACCGCAAACACGAACACGGGTTTCATCTTTTGACCGCGTTCAGCGATAATGATCAATGGAATCATGGCGACAAATGAGAAAAAGAACAGCGGCAGGTACAACTTCCAATGTTCGCTATCACCAAGGTTTAAAACATCACCCAACATTAACGGCAAAACCACAAAAGTCGACATTAAAATAAAGTGAAGAGTGAAGATACCGGTATTTAAACGCACCAGCTCAACATCCATCAGCGCTTTTTTTAACAACGACGGTGCAGCGACGACATCCGGCTGCGCACTGGCTTGACTCAGCGGTGTCGGTATAAGCCATACCGTAATCATAATGCCGGCGATGGCCAACAGCGATGTGACAATGAATATAGCCGAGACACCATAGCTGCCGGCTATTAAAGGGCCAATAATTACCGCCACCATAAACGACACCCCGATACTCATGCCAATGGTCGCCATGGCCCTGGTGCGGTGCTGCTCACGGGTTAAATCTGTCATCAATGCCAATACCGAGCTTGCAATAGCCCCACAACCCTGCAAAAAACGGCCGAGTATGACACCCCAGATACTATCCGCCCCAGCAGCGACCAAGCTGCCCAAGGCGAAAATTAACAAGCCACCAATAATCACCGCTTTGCGGCCAATTTTGTCGGACAGCATACCCAATGGAATTTGCAATACCGCCTGGCTGATACCATAGGCACCAAGAGCCAAGCCAATCAACGCTGGCGTACTCCCGGTGAAGCCATCAGCATACAAAGCCAAAACCGGCAGAACCATGAATAGCCCAAGCATTCGAAAAGAATACAGCGTGGCGAGGCCGTATATGGAACGGCTCTCGCTGGCGGAGATGTGATGTTCAGACAACGACAGACTTCCTATCAATTCGGTAATATAAAAACATCCATGATAGCAACTAACGATTATTATTAATACGATTGCATTGCACGCTACCCCTACCTAAAAACGCCTCAGCACTATATACTTTTCTGTTTTTCTGCGGTGAATAGCAATGGAAAATATCGTCGTACGTGGCGCTCGTACTCATAACCTAAAGAATATTGATGTTGATATTCCGCGCAACAAGCTCATTGTTATTACGGGACTTTCCGGCTCAGGAAAATCCTCTCTAGCGTTCGATACGCTGTACGCAGAAGGGCAGCGACGCTATGTGGAATCGCTTTCCACCTACGCCAGGCAGTTCTTGTCCATGATGGAAAAGCCAGACATCGATCATATTGCTGGACTATCACCAGCAATATCCATAGAGCAGAAATCAACATCGCACAACCCTCGCTCCACGGTCGGGACGATTACCGAGATTTATGACTATTTGCGCCTGCTTTACGCTCGTGTTGGCACACCGCGCTGCCCTGACCATCACACCGACCTTGCGGCACAAACCGTCAGCCAGATGGTCGATGAAGTATTGTCACGCCCCGAAGGTACTAAGTTGATGCTGTTAGCACCTGTCATCAAGCAACGTAAAGGTGAACACGTACATGTATTTGAGCAACTTCGTAGCCAGGGTTACATCCGAGCAAGAGTAGACGGCACCATCTATGAATTAGACGAGCTGCCCGACTTACAGAAAAATCACAAACACGATATCGAAGTTGTCGTTGACCGCTTTAAAGTTCGCGATGATCTCAAGCTGCGTATTTCAGAGTCTTTCGAAACCACTCTCGAGCTCTCCGGCGGCCTTGCCATTATTGCCTCGATGGATTCCGATGAGGAACAGGTTTTATCGGCCCGCTTTGCCTGCACTGAGTGTGGTTACAGCCTAAAAGAACTTGAACCCAGACTATTCTCCTTCAACAACCCTGCGGGCGCCTGCACCGAGTGCGATGGTATTGGCTTGAAACAGTTTTTCGACCCCAACCGATTGATCACAGATGATTCTGCAAGCCTGGCCGAGGGCGCCATTCGCGGCTGGGATCGCCGCAGCGTATATTACTTCCATATGCTCACCTCTTTGGCCGAGCATTATGGTTTCGATATTGACAGCCCATTTAACACCCTCAGCGAAGAGCATCGACAAATAATCTTATTCGGTAGCGGCGAAGAAGAGGTTGCCTTTAATTACGCCAACGATAAGGGCGACATCTACAAACGCACTCACAGCTTCGAGGGCATCATTCCAAACCTTGATCGCCGCTATAAAGATACCGAGTCAAATATGGTACGTGAGGAGCTAGGCAAGTATCTCAACAGCCAATCCTGCCCCAGCTGTTCGGGCTCTAGATTGCGACGCTCTGCCCGCAACGTATTCATTAACGAACGAAACCTACCCAGCCTCACCAGCCTGCCAATTGCCGAGGCCTTGGACTATGCAAGCAACCTCAAACTGGACGGCAGCAAAGGCGAGATAGCAGAAAAAATCCTTAAGGAAATCAGAGACCGTTTAGAGTTTTTGGTAGATGTCGGCTTAAATTATCTTACCCTTGAACGCTCTGCAGACACTCTTTCTGGTGGCGAGGCACAACGGATACGCCTCGCCAGTCAAATTGGCGCCGGCCTGGTCGGCGTCATGTACATCCTCGACGAACCCTCTATTGGCCTTCACCAACGGGATAATGAAAGACTACTTCGCACCCTCAATCACCTCAGAGATTTGGGTAATACCGTTATTGTTGTCGAGCATGATGAGGATGCAATTCGCAGCGCAGACTATGTAATCGACATCGGCCCAGGAGCCGGCATTCATGGTGGCGAGGTGATCGCCGCTGGTACCGCAGACGACATCATGAATTGTGATGAATCGCTTACCGGTCAATACCTTTGTGGCACTAAAGCGATCGAAATCCCCACAACACTGACAGCAAACAATCCAGACAGGCAAATTGTCATCGCTGGCGCCAGTGGCAATAATTTGCAAAATGTTACGGTCAATATACCACTGGGACTTCTTACCTGTGTCACTGGCGTCTCAGGCTCAGGAAAATCGACTCTGATAAACGGCACCCTATACCCACTTGCCGCCACGGAGCTTAATGGCGCTACCACGCTTACCGCTGCTCCCCATGACTGCATCAGCGGTCTGGACCTGGTGGATAAATGTATCGATATTGATCAGAGCGCCATCGGTAGAACACCGCGCTCGAACCCCGCCACGTACACTGGGATTTTCACTCCGGTAAGAGAGCTTTTCGCCGGCACGCAAGAATCTCGATCCCGCGGCTATAAGCCAGGAAGGTTCAGTTTTAATGTCAAAGGCGGTCGCTGTGAAGCGTGCCAAGGTGATGGCGTTACCAAGGTCGAAATGCATTTTCTTGCTGATATCTATGTCCCCTGTGATATCTGCGAGGGCAAGCGCTACAACCGTGAGACACTTGAGGTCAAATACAAGGGACAGAGCATTCATCAAGTATTGGATATGACCATCGAGGCTGCCTGTGAATTCTTCGAGGCCGTACCGAGCATTAAGAAAAAACTAAGCACGCTGATGGATGTTGGTCTCTCGTATATCAAACTAGGTCAGGCAGCCACCACGCTGTCAGGTGGCGAGGCCCAACGGGTCAAGCTGGCAAAAGAGTTGAGTAAACGGGATACTGGTAACACACTCTACATTCTCGACGAACCGACTACCGGTCTACATTTCCATGATATCCAGCAACTGTTGAAAGTTCTGCATAGACTCCGCGATCACGGAAACAGTATTGTCGTTATCGAGCACAATCTAGATGTCGTCAAAACGGCAGATTGGGTGATTGACCTCGGCCCTGAAGGTGGCTCTGGCGGCGGACAAATTGTCGCCACGGGCACTCCATCCGATATTGCAAATTGTCAACAGTCTCACACCGGTCGGTTTTTAAAAGAACTGCTGTAAGCGGCTCCTACAAACATCGATATATCTCAGGCACAAAAAAAGCAGCGATAAGCTGCTTTTTTATTACCGCCAAGGAAATTAATCCTCTTCAGAAGCTTCCGCTACTGGACGATCTACTAACTCTACGTAAGCCATAGGTGCTTTATCACCGGTACGGTAGCCGCACTTAAGAACGCGCAGGTAACCACCTGGACGGGCTTGATAGCGAGGACCGATTTCCGAGAAAAGCTTAGCCACTGCATCTTTACAACGCAGACGGTTAAAGGCTAGACGACGGTTAGCAACGGTATCTTCTTTAGCTAAAGTGATCAGAGGCTCGGCATGACGACGAAGCTCCTTTGCTTTAGGCAAAGTAGTTTTGATGAGTTCGTGCTCAACTAGTGAGTTGACCATATTACGGAACATAGCACTACGGTGCGAACTGTTACGATTTAACTGACGGCCACTTTTACGATGACGCATGGCTTAATTCCTTACATTCATTGCTATCACAGCAATAAAAATTAACTGGGATTGCGGCGCATTATGCGACACAACCCACCTGATTAATTGACGAGAACGCGATCGTCGTTACGCAAGCTGGCTGGTGGCCAGTTGTCTAAACGCAAACCTAGCGATAGCCCGCGAGAAGCTAGAACGTCTTTTATTTCAGTAAGAGACTTCTTACCCAAATTAGGCGTCTTCAACAACTCGACCTCAGTACGCTGAACCAGATCACCGATATAATAAATATTCTCGGCCTTCAGACAGTTCGCAGAACGAACAGTCAACTCTAGATCATCTACTGGGCGTAGCAGAATCGGATCAATTTCCTCTTCATGCTCTTCTGGCTCAGCTTCTTTCTCGCTCTCTAAATCGACAAATGCTGCCAACTGCTGCTGCAAAATAGTTGCGGCACGACGAATAGCTTCGCTTGGATCAAGAGTTCCATCGGTCTCTAAGTCGAGAACCAATTTATCAAGATCAGTACGCTGTTCTACACGAGCGCTCTCAACAACGTACGAAACGCTGCGAACAGGGCTGTACGAGGCATCCAAAACCAATTGTCCAATGCTGCGACCTTCTTCTTCACCTGAGTGAATCTGATCCGCAGGGACATAACCACGACCAACAGAAGCAGTAAGAGTCATATTTAACTCTCCACCTTCACCCACTGTTGCAATAACGTGATCAGGATTCCTGATTTCGATATCACCTGGCAGCTCGATGTCGCCAGCAGTAACAACTGCAGGCCCCTTCTTGCTAACGGTAAGAGTAGCTTCAGTCTTACCTTCCATAATGATAGCGACGCCCTTAAGATTCAAAAGAATCTCAATGACATCCTGTTCAACACCTTCAATAGCGCTGTACTCGTGCTCAACACCTTCAATCTTGGCGCCAATTACTGCGGCACCAGGCATAGAAGATAGTAAAATACGACGTAAAGCATTACCTAAAGTGTGTCCGAAGCCGCGCTCTAGCGGCTCCAAGGTTACCTTCGCGCGTGTTGTAGAAGTTTCTTCTACATCAATATTACGCGGTGTCAAAAACTCATTGACGGCACTCTGCATATTTACACCTGTGTTGACGATTTAGTCGATAGTGTTACTTCGAGTACAACTCTACGATCAAGTTTTCATTGATCTCAGAAGAGAGGTCTGCACGATCCGGTTGAGCCTTAAAAGTACCCTCAACCTTAGATGCGTTAACATCAACCCACTCAACTGCAGCTCGATTCTCGGCAAGCTTAAGAGCGGCTTCTACACGAAGCTGCTTCTTAGCTTTTTCACAAACTGCTACAACGTCACCAGCCTTAACCTGGTAAGACGCTACATTGACGCAGCCACCGTTAACGGTGATGGCCTTGTGAGAGACCAATTGACGTGATTCTGCACGTGTTGAACCAAAGCCCATACGATATACAACGTTATCGAGGCGGCTTTCTAGAAGCTGAAGAAGGTTCTCACCGGTAGCACCCTTAACGCGTGCTGCTTCTTTGTAGTACTTACGGAACTGCTTTTCAAGTACACCGTACATACGACGAACTTTTTGCTTTTCACGTAGCTGAACACCGTAGTCAGAAAGACGACCGCGACGAGCACCGTGAACACCTGGTACAGTTTCGTGCTTGCACTTTGACTCTAGTGGACGTACACCGCTCTTTAGGAAAAGATCGGTTCCTTCACGACGAGAAAGCTTACAAGTTGGACCAATATATCTTGCCATTTTAAAATTCCTACTATCAGTTACACGCGACGTTTCTTAGGTGGACGACAGCCGTTATGTGGAATCGGAGTCACGTCGGTAATGTTTGTGATTTTGTAACCACAGTTGTTCAACGCACGAACGGCAGACTCACGGCCAGGTCCTGGACCTTTAACCTGAACGTCTAAGTTCTTCAACCCGTATTCTTGAGCGGCGATGCCAGCTCGTTCAGCAGCAACCTGTGCAGCGAAAGGAGTTGATTTACGTGAACCACGGAAGCCTGAACCACCTGCGGTAGCCCAAGTCAGTGCATTACCCTGACGATCGGTAATAGTCACAATTGTGTTGTTGAATGAAGCGTGAATATGCGCGACACCATCAACGACGGTCTTTTTGACCTTTTTGCGTGTACTTTTGGAAACTGGCTTTGCCATTTTTCTACCCTGCTTAATATCGACACTGTACTTAAACGTACAGCTACACTAAACAATCAACAAAAATTGATTACTTACGAATTGGTTTACGTGGACCTTTACGTGTGCGAGCGTTGGTTTTAGTACGCTGTCCACGAAGAGGAAGGCTACGACGGTGACGAAGACCGCGATAACAACCTAGGTCAAGCAAACGCTTGATGTTCATTGATACTTCACGACGCAAATCACCTTCAACAGCTAATTTGGCTACTTCATTACGAAGTGCGTCCATCTGAGCTTCTGAAAGATCAGATATCTTACTATCTTCTGCAACCTGAGTTGCTGCACAAAGCTGTTTCGCAGTTGTGCGACCAACACCAAAGATGTAGGTCAAAGAGATCACCGCGTGTTTGTGATCTGGTATGTTCACACCAGCTATACGGGCCATTTTTTACTCCAGTCTTATTTAGCTCAAATGCTAACTTTTTAACCTCATCCCTATAGCAAATGCCATAGAGACGAAAGGCGCGAAAGTCTACACGTTGAGCAGACAAAAATCAACCATCCAACATTGGATGGTCGCTTCGTGAGGTTAAGGATTAACCTTGACGCTGCTTATGACGTGGTTCTGATTTACAAATCACTCGAACCGCGCCATTACGGCGAACAACTTTACAGTCACGACACATTTTCTTAACAGATGCGCGAACTTTCATTTTTCGACTCCAAACTCGGATAAATGAGGCGGCGTAATATACACCACCTCAGTCAAACTACCTACCGTAGTTTTTTAAATTGGCTTTTTTCATTAACCCATCGTATTGATTGCTCATCAGATGACTCTGCACCTGGGACATAAAGTCCATAATAACAACAACTACGATCAACAATGATGTACCGCCAAGATAGAATGGTACATTTGCGAATACGACAAGGAACTGCGGCATTAGACAAACTAGTGCGATATAACCTGCGCCAAACACTGTTAGGCGGGTCAGCACACTATCGATATATTGCGCAGTGCTTTTACCTGGACGTATACCTGGTACAAACGCACCGGAACGCTTTAGGTTATCGGCAACTTCATCAGGATTGAAAACCAATGCTGTATAGAAGAAGCAGAAAAACACGATAAAGACAGTAAACAGTAGAATATTAAGCGGCTGACCAGGTCCTATCGCCAAGGCGACATCCTGTAACCATTCCATATTGTCAGCTGACTGGCCGATCCACTGAGCCACTGAGGCCGGGAACAGCAAGATACTGCTGGCAAATATTGCAGGAATGACACCAGCCATATTTACTTTCAATGGTAAAAATGAACTCTGAGCGGCATAGGTGCGGTTACCTTGCTGACGTTTGGCGTAGTTGATAGCGATACGACGCTGCCCGCGCTCGATCATAACAACGAAATAAACCACTGCTATTGCGAGTGCTACTACGACCAATAAAACCAGAAGATTTAGCTCACCCTGACGCGCCTGTTCGAGAGACTGACCAATTGCACCGGGTAGACCCGCCACAATACCAGCAAATATAAGCATCGATATACCGTTGCCTATACCTCGTTCAGTGACCTGTTCACCTAGCCACATCATAAATACTGCACCCGTTACCAACGAAACGATGGCCACAAAGTGGAACAACATCATGTCGATATTGGTTGCATTCTCAGGCAAAAGAGCCAGACCTTGACCACCCAAGCCAGCTGACATACCAGCGGCTTGAACTGTAGCCAATAAGACAGTCCCGTATCGGGTGTACTGACTTATCTTGCGTCTCCCAGCTTCACCCTCTTTTTTTAACGCTTCCAATGTTGGCGATACCGCCGACATCAGCTGCATAATTATAGAGGCTGATATATAAGGCATTATTCCTAACGCAAGAATACTCATACGTTCAAGGGCGCCGCCCGAAAACATATTAAATAGCCCAAGAATCGTGCCTTGATTCTGGTTGAATAACGCTGCTAATTGTTCTGGATTAATACCTGGAACAGGTATATGTGTGCCAACCCGATATACAACTATTGCTAAGAATAGAAAACGCAGGCGAGCCCAAAGCTCGCCTGTGCCGGATTGACCACTTACCGCAAGTGGTCCTTTTTTAGCCATTTAGTCCTCGACTTTGCCGCCGGCTGCTTCGATCGCAGCACGTGCACCTTTGGTGCAAGCAATACCTTTCAAAGTAACAGCCTTGGTAATTTCACCCGACAAAAATACTTTTGCACGAGTCATTTGGCCGCCTATGATATCAGCGTCTTTCAACGCTGCCAAATCGATAACTTCAGCTTCTACAGTGTTTAACTCAGCAAGACGAACTTCAGCGCTTACGCGAGAAATACGTGATGTGAAACCAAACTTTGGTAGACGCTTCTGTAAAGGCATCTGACCGCCTTCGAAGCCTGGACGTACACTACCGCCAGAACGGGATTTCAAACCTTTGTGACCGCGGCCACAAGTTTTACCCAGACCACTACCAATACCACGACCAACGCGCTTCTTGGAGTGTTTGGCGCCAGCTGCAGGGCTTAGAGTGTTTAGACGTAATTCAGTCATGATTACTCTCCCTCAACCTTAACAAGATAGTTAACCTTGTTGACCATACCGCGAACAGAAGGAGTATCTTCAAGCTCAACAGTGTGGCCAATGCGACGCAGCCCTAGACCGTCAATACATGCACGGTGGGCTGGCAGGCGACCGAATTTAGATCGGACCTGCGTAACCTTAATAGTTTTCTTAGCCATGTTCACACCTTAGCCTGTGATCTCATCGATGCTCTTACCGCGCTTAGCAGCGATTTGCTCTGGAGAGCGCATCTGTGCCAAACCGTTGTAAGTTGCACGAACAACGTTTACTGGATTGGTAGAGCCGTAGCACTTAGCCAATACGTTGTGAACGCCAGCAATTTCCAATACTGCACGCATTGCGCCACCAGCGATAACACCGGTACCAGCAGAAGCGGGCTGCATGTAAACTTTTGAAGCGCCATGACGAGCTTTAACAGCGTACTGGATGGTATCGCCATTAAGTTCAACTTCGATCATGTTACGACGAGCAGCTTCCATAGCTTTCTGGATAGCTACAGGCACTTCACGCGCCTTACCACGACCAAAACCTACTTTACCTGCGCCGTCACCGACAACAGTAAGAGCGGTAAAACCGAAAATACGGCCGCCCTTAACAACTTTAGCTACACGATTAACTTGAACCAGCTTTTCCTGTAGCCCTTCGGTATTTTTGTCTGTCTCTTTATTAAAAGCCATATCTTTACCTTAGAACTCCAATCCAGCTTCACGTGCAGCGTCGGCTAATGCCTGAACTCGACCGTGGTACTGGAAACCACTACGATCGAACGCCACTTTAGATATACCTGCTTCTTTAGCACGCTCAGCAACAAGTTTACCGACTGCAGCAGCCGCTTCTTTGTTACCAGTCTTGCTTTCACGCAGTGCGCTATCCAGGGTAGACGCCTGGGCCAACACCTTATCGCCTTCAGGTGAAATCACCTGGGCATAGATGTGGCGAGGAGTGCGATGCACGGCTAGGCGAACAGCACCCAACTCACGCATCTTTGCGCGTGCACGACGTGCACGACGCTGTCTAGAATCTTTCTTCACGCTCATGATTTTACCTTACTTCTTTTTGGCTTCTTTACGACGTACATGCTCATCGGCATAACGAACACCCTTGCCCTTATAAGGCTCTGGTGGACGGTAAGCACGGATTTCAGCAGCCGCTTGACCAACCTTTTGCTTATCAGCACCGCTCACCACAATTTCAGTTTGTGATGGCGTAGCTGCCTTAACACCTTCTGGCAACTCATAATTCACTGGGTGAGAAAAACCAAGAGTTAGGTTCAGGACGTTACCCGTTGCTTTCGCACGATAACCAACGCCATTAAGAACCAGCTTCTTTTCGAAGCCTTGGCTTACACCTGTTACCATATTGTTGACCAAAGAACGCATTGTACCAGCCAAAGCGCTGGATGACTTATCGCCACCCTTTGCTTCGAATGTTAGAACGCTATCATTTTGGTTAACGGTAACGGAATCGTGAACGACCAGCTCTAAAGTACCTTTACTACCCTTAACGGATAGGTTCTGGCCTTTAAGAGTAACCTCAACACCACTAGGGAGTTGTACAGGACTTTTTGCTACTCGTGACATAATTCTTACTCTAAACGTATTACTGTTAGAAGACTGTGCAAAGCACTTCGCCGCCAACGCCTGCGGCGCGGGCTGCACGATCGGTCATTACACCCTTTGAGGTAGTAACAATCGCCACACCTAAGCCACCACGAACCTTCGGCAGACCATCTTTACCAGTATACTGGCGAAGACTTGGGCGACTTACACGATCAATCTCTTCAATAACAGGCTTGCCTTCAAAATATTTAAGATCAATATTAAGAATGGCTTTACCTTCAACTTCGGCAACGTTTAAGTCAGAAATATAACCTTCTTCCTTAAGTACGTTGGCGACGGCAATCTTCAATTTTGAAGACGGCATACCAACTGACGGCTTAGCCGCCATTTGGGCGTTACGAACACGGGTTAGCATGTCCGCTAACGGATCTTGCATACTCATAGCTAGCTCCTAAATTTAGCTTACCAGCTGGCCTTAACAAGACCTGGGATATCACCACGCATGGCTGCTTCACGCAACTTGTTACGGCACAGTCCAAACTTGCGATATACGCCGTGTGGACGACCAGTCAACTGACAACGACGACGCTGGCGACTAGTGCTAGCGTTACGAGGTTGCTTCTGCAGGGCAATCTGTGCTTCCCAAATCTGCTCTTCAGTAGAAGTAGGATTGACGATAATCGCCTTCAGCTCAGCACGCTTTGCAGCGAACTTAGCTACGGTGCGCTCACGCTTTGCTTCGCGAGCAATCATAGATTTCTTTGCCATTATACCAGCCCTTAGGTTTTAAACGGGAAGTTAAACGCACGTAGCAATGCACGACCTTCGTCGTCAGTGCGAGCGGTGGTTGTGATAGCAATATCCAAACCACGTAGAGCGTCTATCTTGTCGTAATCAATTTCAGGGAAAATGATCTGTTCAGTCACACCCATCGCATAGTTACCACGTCCATCGAATGATTTCGGGTTTAAACCACGGAAATCACGAATACGCGGAATCGCAATAGCGATCAGACGGTCAAGGAACTCATACATACGCTCACCGCGAAGAGTTACCTTACAACCAATCGGCCAATCTTCACGAACCTTAAAACCAGCAATTGACTTGCGAGCCTTAGTGACCACGACTTTTTGACCAACGATTTTCTCTAGATCGCCTACGGCGTGTTCGAGAACCTTCTTGTCGCCTAGCGCCTCACCAACACCCATATTCAGGGTGATCTTGGTGATGCGTGGGACTTCCATAACGTTCTCAAGGCTAAGCTCTTCTTTCAGCTTAGCGACGAGTTCGCTTTTATAAATTTCTTGCAAATTAGCCATTATAAACCCTTAAGCATCAATAGCTTCGCCAGTAGATTTGTAGATGCGTGTTTTTGCATCGCCCTCTACTTTAAAACCTACACGGTCAGCTTTATTAGTGTTTGGGTTAAAAATCGCAACATTAGAAGCTTCAATTGCAGCTTCCTTTTCGATAATCCCACCGGCTACACCCGCTTGAGGGTTAGGCTTTTGGTGCTTCTTGATAATGTTAATACCAGAAACAACCAAACGACCGTCTTTCTTTAAAGAAACGACTTTACCGCGTTTGCCTTTGTCTTTGCCGGCGATAACGATTACGTCGTCGTCACGCTTAATTTTACGCATTTTCAGACCTCGATCTTTTTAGCCGAGAAGTACTTAAAGTACTTCCGGAGCCAAAGAAACAATTTTCATGAACTTTTCTGAGCGCAGTTCACGAGTAACTGGCCCAAAAATACGTGTGCCAATAGGGGCGTCATTGGCGCTCAGCAATACTGCTGCGTTGTCGTCGAACTTGATCTTAGATCCGTCGCCGCGACGTACACCTTTTTTGGTACGAACGACAACAGCGTTCATTACCTGGCCCTTTTTGACTTTACCGCGCGGAATTGCTTCCTTAACGGTAACTTTGATGATATCACCAACGCGCGCATAGCGACGATGTGAACCACCTAGTACCTTGATACACATAACACGGCGTGCGCCACTGTTATCTGCTACATCAAGATAGGATTGAGTCTGGATCATCTTCTTCTCCGGGAGCTACTGCTCGCTAAGTTAGCCTAAGCTAACTTAAGCTTCAGCGCGCTCTTCAATCTTGACCAGGATCCAAGACTTAGTCTTAGACAGTGGACGAGTTTCCTGGATGGTCACTACGTCGCCAATTTTACACTCGTTGTTTTCATCGTGAGCATGTAGCTTAGATGAACGTGTAATATATTTGCCGTAGATCGCATGCTTAACGCGACGTTCGATTAGTACAGAGATGCTTTTATTCATCTTGTCGCTAACCACGGTGCCCGTCGCAGTACGTGCAGTATTTGCTTCAGCCATGATTATTTACCTGCCTGTTGGTTCAACACGGTTTTTACCCGTGCGATGTCACGACGGGTAGACTTTAGCAAGTGCGACTGATTCAACTGACCAGTGGCCTTCTGCATACGCAACTTGAACTGCTCTTCGAGCAATTTCAGAAGCTCAGCATTGAGTTCTTCAACACTCTTAGCTTTTAATTCAGTTGTATTCATCACATTACCGTCCGCTTAACGAAAGTAGTAGCAACTGGGATCTTTGCAGCGGCCAGTGCGAATGCTTCGCGAGCCAACTCTTCAGATACACCCTCTACTTCGTATAGGATTTTTCCTGGCTGAACAAGGGCAACCCAATATTCAACATTACCCTTACCCTTACCCTGACGAACCTCAAGAGGCTTACCAGTGATCGGCTTATCAGGGAAAACGCGAATCCAGATTTTACCGCCACGTTTAATGTGACGGGTCATGGCGCGACGAGCTGCTTCGATTTGACGAGCAGTGATACGTCCACGACCTGTAGCCTTCAACGCGAACTCACCAAATGAGACAGTGCTGCCTCGGTGAGCCAGACCGCGGTTGCGGCCCTTCATCATCTTGCGAAACTTTGTACGCTTCGGCAATAACATTGGCGTACTCCTTACTTAGCCGACTTCTTAGCAGGCTTTTTATCAGCCGCCGGAAGTTCGTTTTCTAGTATTTCGCCCTTAAAGATCCACACCTTGATACCCAACACACCATAGGTAGTGTGAGCTTCGTAGGTTGCGTAATCGATATCAGCACGTAGTGTATGTAGAGGTACACGACCTTCACGATACCATTCGCTACGAGCGATTTCTGCGCCGCCGAGACGACCACCGATTTGAATCTTCACACCTAGAGCGCCCTGACGCATTGCGTTTTGAACCGCACGCTTCATTGCACGACGGAACATAACACGACGCTCAAGTTGCTGTGCAACGTTTTGCGCGGTTAGTTTCGCATCTAGATCTGGCTTACGAATTTCTTCGATGTTGATCTGAACTGGCACACCAGTCATAGCGGTTAGCTTCTTACGAAGCTTATCTACATCTTCACCTTTCTTACCGATCACAATACCTGGACGTGCGGTAAAAATTGTTAAACGTACGCTTTGTGCTGGTCGTTCGATAAGAACACGGCTAACAGATGCATGAGCAAGTTCTTTTTCAACAAAAGAACGAACTTCAAGATCGCTAATCAAGTTCTTAGCGTAGCCTGACTTGTCGGCGTACCAGACAGAGTTATGGCTTTTAACGATACCGAGTCGGATCCCCGTGGGGTGTACTTTCTGACCCATCTGGCAGTCTCCTAGTTAATGTCTGCGACTTTGACAGTGATATGACAAGTGCGTTTCATGATGCGATCGGCACGGCCTTTGGCACGCGGACGAATACGCTTCATAGTCATACCCTCGTCAACGAATACGGTAGACACGTTTAATTCATCGATGTCTGCGCCTTCATTGTGCTCAGCGTTTGCAATTGCAGAATCAAGTACCTTCTTAACAATTTCAGCTGCTTTTTTGTTGGAGAAAGCTAAAACATCTAGCGCTTCTTCAACAGACTTGCCGCGGATCTGGTCAGCAACCAAGCGAGCCTTCTGAGCCGATATACGCGCACCTTTCAGTTTGGCGGATACTTCCATCTCAAAACCCCTTAGCGCTTGGCTTTCTTATCTGCAACGTGACCTTTATAGGTACGTGTTGCAGCGAATTCGCCGAGTTTGTGGCCAACCATTTCTTCGTTAACCAATACTGGCACGTGCTGGCGACCGTTATGTACCGCAATTGTTAGACCAACCATATCTGGCATGATCATTGAGCGGCGCGACCAAGTCTTAATTGGACGCTTGTCGTTGTTGTCCAGGGCCGTTTCAACTTTCTTCAACAAGTGAAGATCGATAAAGGGACCTTTTTTTAGTGAACGTGGCACAACTAATTCCTCTTTCTATATCGTGGTGGTTACTTAGAACCGCGACGACGTACGATTAGTTTATCGGTACGCTTGTTCTTACGAGTCTTGAAGCCCTTAGTAGGAGTACCCCAAGGTGAAACTGGATGACGGCCACCAGAGGTACGACCTTCACCACCACCATGTGGGTGATCTACAGGGTTCATCGCGACACCACGTACAGTTGGACGAACACCGCGCCAGCGAGAAGCACCCGCTTTACCAAGCTTACGCAAACTGTGTTCACTGTTTGATACTTCACCAAGAGTCGCGCGACACTCGCTCAGTACTTTACGCATTTCGCCAGAGCGAAGACGAAGAGTAACGTGACGACCTTCACGAGCAACTAGCTGTGCAGAAGTACCAGCACTACGAGCAATTTGTGCACCTTTACCAGGCTTAAGCTCAATAGCGTGTACAGTCGAACCTACTGGAACGTTGCGCAATGGCAAGGTATTACCTACCTTGATTGGCGCCGCTTCACCAGACATCAACTGATCACCGGCTGCAACACCTTTAGGAGCGATAATATAAGCACGCTCGCCATCGGCATAACAGATCAACGCAATAAACGCTGTACGGTTTGGATCGTATTCAATACGCTCAACAGTGGCAGCGATGCCATCTTTGACGCGTTTGAAATCAATCATACGATAGTGCTGCTTGTGACCACCACCGATGTGACGAGTAGTAATACGACCGTTGTTATTACGACCGCCTGACTTACTCTTCTTCTCCAGCAACGCTTTATGCGGCGCACCTTTATGAAGTTCGTTATTTACAACACGAACAACATGGCGGCGACCCGGAGAAGTAGGTTTCAATTTAACTAATGCCATTTTGCCTTTCTCCCTTATTCCGCTGCTGCGAAGTCAATTTCTTGACCGTCAACCAAGCTAACGTATGCTTTTTTCCAGCTAGGCTTGCGAACTTCACCATAACGGTTCATTTTGCGCTTACCCTTAACGTTAACTACACGAACACCTTCAACTTTTACGTCAAAGATTTGTTCAACGGCGTTTTTAACTTCTAATTTAGTCGCATCAACAGCAACCTTAAAAACAACCTGATTGCCTTCGGCAGCCATGGCAGCTTTTTCAGATACGTGTGGACCCATTACAACTTTGAAGACGCGTTCCTGGTTCATGATAGACCCTCTTCAACTTTCTTAAGCGCTGCAACAGTAACAACAACTTTATCGAAGGCAATCAAGCTTACCGGATCAACACCAGCAACATCGCGAACATCAACCTTATGTAGGTTGCGTGCCGCCAAGAACAAGCCAGTGTCGACTTCTTCTGTAACAACCAAAACGTTCTCTAAACCCATGTCATTCAACTTGGCTTTAAGTACCTTGGTCTTTGGTGCGTCGATAGCGAAATCTTCTACTACTACAATGCGTTCTTGACGAACTAGCTCAGACCAAATGGTCTGTAGCGCGGCGCGATACATTTTACGGTTCAGCTTCTGGGAAAAATCCTGTGGCTGAGCGGCAAAAGTCACACCACCCGAGCGCCAAATTGGGCTACGGATAGTACCTGCACGGGCACGACCCGTACCTTTTTGACGCCATGGCTTAGCACCACCACCAGACACTGCAGCACGATTCTTCTGTGCGCGAGTACCCTGACGAGAGGTTGCCATAAAGGCGGTAACAACTTGGTGAACCAAGTCTTCGTTAAATTCTCTAGCGAATGTTGTGTCAGAAACTTCTAAAGTCCCTGCACCTGCTATATTTAGCTGCATGCTCTAACTCCCTAGTCTTAAGCTTTAACGGCTGGGCGAATAATGACGTCGCCACCGTTGGCACCAGGAACTGGACCCTTAACCAAAATAAGGTTGCGCTCTGCATCCACACGAACAACTTCTAAGTTCTGAGTAGTACATTGCTCAGCACCCATGTGACCCGACATCTTCTTACCTTTGAAGACGCGGCCAGGAGTCTGACACATACCAATAGAACCGTTTGAACGGTGAGAAATAGAGTTACCGTGGGTTGCGTCTTGCATGGTGAAGTTCCAGCGCTTGATACCGCCCTGAAAACCTTTACCTTTAGACTCTCCAGTCACATCAATTTTCTGACCAGGCTCGAAAGCTTCAACAGTAAGCTCTCCACCAGCAGAAATCTCAGTTGCTTCGTCTAAACGAAACTCCCAAATACCGCGACCAGCTTCAACACCAGCTTTGGCATAATGACCAGCTTCCGACTTCGTTACGCGAGAAGCGCGACGAGTACCAGTTGTAATCTGAATGCCGTTATAGCCATCAGTTTCAACTGTTTTTACTTGCGTTACACGATTAGGCGAAGCCTCAATCACTGTAACTGGGATCGAAACACCTTCCTCGGTAAATACACGAGTCATACCGCGTTTCAGACCGACTATACCTATAGTCATTTCAATAACCTCTTAGCGTATGGGGCTTATACCCGCTATGGCCGTACGATGTACGTCACACTAACTTCAGTAATACCCCACACTATCGATAGGGGCTCATCTTAATCCTTCAAACCTTTAACAGGCTGAATTAACCAAGACTAATCTGTACTTCAACACCTGCCGCCAGATCAAGCTTCATCAAAGAATCAACTGTTTTTTCTGTAGGCTCAACGATGTCTAACAAGCGCTTGTGGGTACGAATTTCGTACTGATCACGAGCATCTTTGTTTACGTGAGGCGAAACAAGAATTGTGTAGCGTTCTTTTTTCGTTGGCAAAGGGATTGGTCCACGAACTTGTGCACCAGTACGCTTAGCCGTCTCAACGATTTCTTGTGTAGACTGATCGATCAAACGGTGATCAAAGGCTTTTAATCGAATGCGAATGCGTTGATTCTGCATTTTAAAAACTCCGTTACGTTTTCAATAGTACATGCCTTCCCAAAATGACAAGATTCTGGATGGTTCATGTGAATGGAGAGCGCATATTACAGACCGTACAAGTAGCCGTCAATGTTTATTTTATAGGCAGCTTATCAGTATCGGCCAGACAAAAAAAAGGCGCTCATTCAGAGCGCCTCCTAACAAGAAGATTACCTTCTTAAATCAATCGATTACTCGATGATTTTAGCAACAACACCAGCACCAACAGTACGGCCACCTTCGCGGATTGCGAAGCGTAGACCATCATCCATGGCGATTGGGTTGATCAGAGTAACAACCATCTGGATGTTATCACCTGGCATTACCATCTCAACACCTTCTGGCAACTCACACGCGCCAGTGATGTCAGTGGTACGGAAGTAGAACTGTGGGCGGTAGCCTTTGAAGAATGGCGTGTGACGACCACCTTCATCTTTACCTAGCACATAAACTTCAGCTTCGAACTTGGTGTGCGGGTTGATTGAACCTGGCTTAGCCAATACCTGACCACGCTCAACATCATCACGCTTAGTACCACGTAGAAGGGCACCAATGTTCTCACCAGCACGACCTTCGTCAAGCAGCTTGCGGAACATCTCAACACCAGTACAAGTAGTGGTTTGAGTTTCGCGAATACCAACGATTTCAACTTCATCGCCAGTGTTAACAATACCGCGCTCAACACGACCGGTAACAACAGTACCACGACCTGAGATTGAGAAAACGTCTTCGATAGGCATGATGAAATCACCGTCGATAGCACGCTCTGGCTCTGGAATGTAGCTATCTAGAGACTCAACAAGATTCTTAACCGCTGTAGTACCCAGCTCGTTATCATCTTCGCCATTCAACGCCATCAGCGCAGAACCACAGATGATTGGAGTATCGTCACCTGGGAAGTCGTACTGGCTTAGCAGATCACGCAACTCCATTTCGACGAGCTCTTTCATCTCTTCGAATTCTTCAGAATCAACGCCACCACAATCTTCAGCAAGAAGATCGGCTTTGTTTAGGAATACAACGATGTAAGGAACACCAACCTGACGAGAAAGCAGGATGTGCTCACGAGTCTGAGGCATTGGGCCATCGGTAGCACCACAAACAAGAATCGCGCCATCCATCTGAGCAGCACCGGTGATCATGTTCTTAACATAATCGGCGTGACCTGGGCAGTCGACGTGTGCGTAGTGACGGATAGTTGAATCATATTCAACGTGTGATGTTGCGATAGTGATACCGCGCTCACGCTCTTCTGGTGCGTTATCGATACCATCGAACGCTACAGCTTCGCCGCCAAATACTTCAGCACATACGCGAGTTAGAGCTGCAGTAAGAGTAGTTTTACCGTGGTCAACGTGACCGATGGTGCCGACGTTAACGTGCGGCTTGTTACGTTCAAACTTTTCTTTTGCCACTTTCGTGATCCTCAGTTATAAATTGTTAAATTTTCGGGTTAATAACCCATATTTTTACTGATAATTTCATCCGCTATATTTTTTGGCGCTTCAGAATATTTATCAAATTCCATGGCATATGTTGCACGGCCCTGCGTCGCGGAACGCAGGTCCGTTGCATAGCCAAACATCTCAGCCAATGGGACCTCTGCAATTACAACCTTGCCAGACGGCCCATCCTCCATACCACCGATCATGCCGCGACGACGATTCAAGTCACCAACAACATCACCCATGTAATCCTCAGGCGTTACCACCTCAACCTTCATTATAGGCTCAAGCAATACCGCGCCGCCGAATTCTGTCAGTTTTTTTGTCGCCATACTGGCAGCAACCTTAAATGCCATTTCATTAGAATCAACATCATGAAACGAACCATCGTAAAGTGTCGCCTTTACACCCAGCAACGGGTAGCCGGCAACGACACCGTTTTTCATTTGATCTTCAATACCCTTGGCAACAGCAGGAATATACTCACGAGGAACCGAACCACCGACTACCTCGTTAACAAACTCCAATTTTTCACTGTTAGTATCTTCAGCCGGCTCAAACTTAATCCAGACATGACCATACTGACCACGACCACCGGACTGACGCACAAACTTACCCTCAATCTCAGACGTTGTACGGATTGTCTCCCGGTAAGCCACCTGTGGCTTGCCGATATTTGCCTCGACGCTAAATTCGCGCTTCATGCGATCAACCAAAATATCAAGGTGCAGCTCACCCATGCCCGAGATAATGGTTTGTCCGGTCTCCTGATCAGTTTCTACGCGAAACGACGGATCCTCTTGAGCCAACTTCCCAAGTGCAACACCCATCTTCTCTTGGTCAGCCTTTGTTCTAGGCTCCACAGCAACAGAGATAACAGGCTCAGGGAACTCCATGCGCTCTAGTACGATTTTATTACTCTCTGCACAGAGTGTATCGCCAGTGGTCACATCTTTCAGACCGATGGCCGCTGCAATATCCCCAGCCAAGACCTCTTTGATCTCCTGACGATCATTGGAGTGCATCTGCACCATACGACCTACACGCTCGCGCTTTTCCTTCACCGAATTATAGACCGCAGTACCTGACTCCAGCTTACCCGAGTAAACGCGGAAAAATGTCAGCGTACCAACAAAGGGGTCGGTGGCTATCTTAAACGCCAAGGCAGAAAACGGAGCATCATCTCTGGCAGGACGCGTCTCGACAGTCTCAGCCTTATCAAGCAACGTACCCTCGATAGCCTTTACTTCTTCTGGCGACGGCAAATACTGAACAACGGCATCAAGCATCGCTTGAACACCTTTATTTTTAAACGCCGAACCACCGATAACCGGTACAATTTCATTTGCCAGAGTACGCTTGCGAAGACCCGCTACTATCTCTTCCTCAGAGAGCTCACCCTCTTCGAGATACCTCTCCATCAACTCGTCGCTGGCCTCAGCAGCCGACTCCACCATGTACTCCCGCATCTCCGCGACCTGATCAACCATGTCAGCCGGCACCTCACCGTACTCAAAAGACATACCCTGATCAGCTTCATTCCATAGAATGGCCTTATTTTTAACCAGATCTACAACGCCGATAAAGTCTTCTTCGGCACCGATAGTCATCTGTAGCGGCACAGCATTACAACCCAGCCGAGCCTTTAACTGCTCCACCACCATCATGTAGTCTGCGCCAGCACGGTCCATCTTATTGACGAAAACCATGCGAGGAACCTCATATTTGTCCGCCTGACGCCAGACCGTCTCGGTCTGCGGCTGAACACCTGAGGAGCCACATAAAACAACAACAGCACCATCTAAAACACGTAAAGAACGCTCCACCTCAATGGTAAAGTCTACGTGGCCCGGTGTGTCGATAATATTAATTCTGTGTTGATCGAACTGCTGCTGCATACCCTGCCAAAAACAGGTCGTTGCTGCAGAGGTGATCGTTATGCCACGCTCCTGCTCTTGCTCCATCCAATCCATAGTGGCTGCGCCATCATGAACCTCACCAATCTTATGAGATAGACCGGTATAGAACAAAACTCGCTCTGTGGTAGTGGTTTTACCCGCATCAACGTGAGCGCAAATACCGATATTACGATATTTGTTTATAGGGGTTTGTCGTGCCAAGTGTTTTACTCCGGATTAGGTAACCCAAATATGAACTGGGGCATGAACATGCCCCAGACATTGTACCGACTTAGAAGCGGTAGTGAGAGAACGCCTTGTTGGCCTCAGCCATACGGTGAACATCTTCACGCTTCTTAACAGCAGCACCCTTACCTTGTGAAGCATCAACAATCTCACCAGCTAAACGCTGCTGCATTGATTTTTCACCACGGTTACGGGAATACTCAACCAACCAACGCATTGATAGCGCGTGACGGCGAGATGGACGTACTTCAACTGGCACCTGGTAGGTAGCACCACCAACACGGCGAGACTTAACCTCAACCATTGGGGCAATGTTTTCAAGTGCTTCTAGAAATACTTCAACCGGCTCTTTGTTGGTCTTTTCAGCAACAGAGGCTAAGGCTTTGTATACAATGCGCTCAGCAACCGATTTCTTACCACTAACCATTACGTGGTTAATGAATTTTGCAAGGGTGACATCTCCAAACTTAGGGTCTGGTAGGATCTCACGCTTGGCGACAACGCGTCTTCTAGGCATGTCATTCTCTCTTCAGGTTATTCCAAAACAAACCTTACGGCTGTTTGGCCTTACTTTCTCTTCGTGTTTGTTAACGCTAGAAAAAGCCAGGGTCAATTTAAGACTTAGGGCGTTTAGTACCGTACTTAGAACGGCCTTTCTTACGGTCCGCAACACCAGAGGTGTCAAGGGCGCCACGAACGGTGTGATAACGCACACCTGGCAAATCCTTTACACGACCGCCGCGTATTAGCACAACACTGTGCTCCTGTAGGTTGTGACCTTCACCACCGATATACGAGGTAACTTCAAAACCATTTGTAAGACGAACACGACATACTTTACGTAGCGCAGAGTTCGGCTTCTTAGGAGTAGTGGTGTATACACGAGTACAAACGCCACGACGCTGAGGACAAGCCTGCAGAGCCGGAACATCAGTCTTCTTGACCTTACGCTTCCTAGGCTTACGAACCAACTGGTTGATCGTTGCCATAGATATGGACTCCAATACATTCACTCACGCCAAATGCGTGAGTTTCATTACAAAAAAAATGATCAAAAACTGACCACCCACTTTCATCGAAAAAGCGGACGCAGATTCTACAACCTGCGCCCGCTCTCGTCAAGAAACGATATCGCTATACGATCTCGAATCTCTAGAGGTTATTTGCCACCTAAGGCAGCAGATAACGCCTGCTCAACATCGACAGCCGAGACACCCTGCTTGCGGTTTTTCGCTTCGTCTTTCTTACGCTTGCGATCAGCGTGGTAAGCAAGACCGGTACCGGCAGGAATCAAACGACCGACGACTACGTTTTCTTTCAGACCGCGGAGGTAATCACGCTTACCGGTTACCGCTGCTTCTGTTAGTACACGTGTAGTCTCCTGGAACGAAGCCGCCGAAATAAACGACTCTGTTGCCAACGATGCCTTGGTAATACCCAATAAGACACGTTCGGCCTTCGCTGGGAACTTACCATCAGCAACAAGGGCAGCGTTTTCGCGAACAAAGTTCACGTATTCAACCTGCTCACCCTTAATGAAGCTAGAATCGCCAGAATCGGTAATATCAACCTTACGCAACATCTGGTTAACAATAACCTCGATATGCTTATCATTAATACCAACACCCTGGAGACGATAAACTTCTTGAATCTCTGTCACGATATAACGTGCCAGCTCTTCAACACCTTTGAGGCGAAGAATATCGTGCGGGCTTGGTGGGCCTTCAGACACAACATCACCCTTTTCAACGTTCTCACCTTCGAACACTGACATGGTACGCCACTTCGGAATTAGCAATTCGTAGTGGTCGCCACCGTCTGGTGCTGTTTCACCTTCGAGCGGTGTGATAACCAAACGACGCTTGCCTTTGGTTTCCTTACCGAAGCTTACCGTACCGGTAATTTCAGCAAGAATGGCTGGTTCTTTTGGCTTACGCGCTTCAAATAGATCGGCTACGCGAGGCAGACCACCGGTGATATCACGCGTCTTTGAGCCTTCCTGTGGGATACGTGCTAGCACATCACCAGACTTCACTTCACTGCCGTCGCTCATCTGTAAGATAGCGTTAGCAGGCAGGAAGTAGTGGGCAGGAACGTTGGTGCCAGCAATGCAAAGCTCGATACCAGCATCATCCACCAAAGTAACCGCTGGACGCATATCCTTACCGGCTACTGGACGTTCAGCAGGATCGATAACCGTGATATTGCTCAAGCCTGTTAGCTCATCAGTCACTGTACGGACGGTAATGCCTTCTTCCATACCAGAGAATTTGGCACGACCAGCAACCTCAGTAACGATGGGGTGTGTGTGCGGATCCCACTTAGCGACGATGTCGCCAGCGTTGATTGCAGCGTTATCCTTCAGCTGGATAACGGCACCGAACGGTAGCTTATAGCGCTCACGCTCACGACCATTAAGGTCGGCAACGGCGATCTCAGAGGTACGCGAAACAGTAATGCAAGTACCATCACCCTTATCGACTGACTTAACGTTGTGATAACGCAGTGTACCCTGCTGCTTAACCTGAACACTGTCGGCTGCGGTAGCTCGCGATGCTGCACCACCAATGTGGAAGGTACGCATGGTTAACTGAGTACCTGGTTCACCGATAGACTGTGCCGCAATAACACCGATAGACTCACCGGCGTTAACCTTATGACCACGGGCCAAATCACGACCGTAACAGGTCGCACAAACGCCGTGATATGTCTGACAGTTGATAACCGAACGAACGAGTACTTCATCGATACCCATTTCTTCCAGGCGGATAACCCAGCTCTCGTCGATCAATGTATTGGCAGTAACAGCAATTTCATCGCTGCCTGGCTTCAACACATCACGGGCAACAGTTCGACCTAGTACACGAGCACCCAAGGTTTCGATGATGTCGCCACCCTCGATAACCGGTGTCATAGTCAGGCCTTCTTCGGTGCCACAATCTTCTTCGGTGACCACCAAATCCTGGCCCACGTCAACCAATCGACGCGTTAAGTAACCCGAGTTGGCGGTCTTCAAGGCGGTATCAGCAAGACCCTTACGAGCACCGTGCGTCGAGATAAAGTACTGAAGAATGTTCAGGCCTTCACGGAAGTTCGCGGTGATCGGCGTTTCGATGATAGAGCCGTCCGGCTTGGCCATCAGACCACGCATACCAGACAGCTGTCGAATCTGTGCCTGAGAACCACGAGCACCGGAGTCGGCCATGATGTAAACAGAGTTAAATGACTTCTGCTGTACCTCGTTGCCGTCACGGTCAATAACCGGTTCAGTTTCTAAGGTCTCCATCATCTTCTTGGTGACCAAGTCATTGGTGCGCGACCAAATATCGATAACCTTGTTGTATTTCTCACCCTGAGTTACCAGACCGTTAGCATACTGCTGCTCGATCTCTTTAACTTCAGCCTCAGCATCGATGATGATTTGCTTCTTCTCAGGAGGAATAACGAAGTCATTGACACCAATTGAGGCACCAGACTTAGTCGAATATTCAAAACCGGTATACATCAGTTGATCGGCAAAGATAACCGACGCTTTGAGACCCACGTCGCGGTAGCACTTGTTCAGTACCTGCGAGATAGCCTTCTTGGTCATGTTGCGGTTAACCGTAGTATCGTCGAAAGGCAGCCCCTTGGGTACAGTCTTCCACAACAATGCACGACCAACAGTCGTATCAACGATACGCTGAGTAGCAACTTCTTCGCCGGCTTCGTCGAATAAGGTTTCATCAATACGAACCTTGATCTTGGCCTGCAAATCCACCTGGTGAGCACCGAAAGCACGCGTTACTTCCGCCATATCGGCAAAGCATGTGCCCTCGCCTTTAGCGTTAACACGCTCACGTGTCATCCAATACAGACCCAAGACAACATCCTGCGAGGGAACGATGATCGGATCACCGTTCGCTGGCGATAGAATGTTGTTGGTAGACATCATCAACGTACGCGCTTCAAGCTGGGCTTCCAGCGTTAACGGTACGTGAACAGCCATTTGGTCACCATCGAAGTCAGCGTTATACGCCGCACACACGAGAGGGTGTAGCTGGATCGCCTTACCTTCAATCAATACAGGCTCAAATGCCTGGATGCCCAAACGGTGCAAAGTAGGTGCACGGTTAAGCAGTACCGGGTGCTGACGGATAACACCGTCAAGAATATCCCAGACTTCAGCGGGCTCGCGCTCTACCAGCTTTTTAGCGGCCTTAATAGTGGTCGCCTGACCACGGGCTTCTAACTTGGCATAGATGAATGGCTTGAATAATTCCAAGGCCATTTTCTTTGGCAGACCACACTGGTGTAGCTTCAGTGTTGGACCAACAACGATAACCGAACGACCAGAGTAGTCGACTCGCTTACCCAACAAGTTCTGACGGAAGCGACCCTGCTTACCTTTGATCATATCGGCAAGAGATTTCAGTGGGCGCTTGTTAGAACCGGTAATGGCACGTCCGCGACGACCGTTATCCAGCAAGGCATCAACAGCTTCCTGCAGCATACGCTTTTCGTTACGTACAATGATATCAGGAGCGTTGAGCTCGAGTAGACGCTTTAGACGGTTGTTACGGTTGATTACTCGACGATACAAGTCGTTGAGGTCAGAAGTCGCAAAGCGACCACCGTCCAGCGGTACCAATGGGCGAAGATCAGGCGGCAGAACCGGTAGAACTTCCAGTATCATCCACTCAGGCTTATTGCCAGAGTTCTCGAATGCTTCCATTAGCTTAAGGCGCTTGGACAGCTTCTTAATCTTTGTTTCAGAGTTGGTCTGAGGAATAGCTTCACGAATATCGCGAACCTCCACTTCCAGATCCATACTAGACATCAAGGATTGAACAGCCTCGGCGCCCATCTTGGCAACAAACTCGTCACCAAACTCTTCCATCGCTTCGTAGTACTGCTCATCGTTCAACAGCTGACCACGCTCAAGCGTTGTCATACCTGGATCGATAACAACAAAGTGCTCGAAGTATAAAATACGTTCGATATCACGCAGAGTCATATCAAGCAGCAAACCGATACGGCTCGGCAGCGACTTTAGAAACCAAATGTGGGCAACTGGGCTGGCCAATTCAATGTGACCCATGCGTTCACGACGCACCTTAGCCAAGGCAACTTCAACGCCACACTTTTCACAGATAACACCGCGATGTTTTAGTCGCTTATATTTTCCGCAAAGGCATTCATAATCTTTTACTGGGCCAAAAATCTTGGCGCAGAACAAACCGTCACGCTCAGGCTTGAACGTACGGTAGTTAATAGTCTCTGGCTTTTTCACTTCACCAAAAGACCATGAGCGAATCATCTCAGGCGATGCTAAGCCAATCTTAATCGCGTCAAACTCGTCGTTTGGACCTTGTGACTTCAGTAGATTCAATAAGTCTTTCAAGATGTTTTCTCCGTTCGGTGCTTTAGCTCGGCGGGTATTTAATACCCGCCGCCGATAAAATCAGTTAATAGGCTTAATCAGTATCTAGATCGATATCGATACCGAGCGATCGGATCTCTTTGATCAATACGTTAAAGGACTCAGGCATGCCTGGCTCCATACGATGATCGCCATCAACGATATTCTTGTACATCTTAGTACGACCATTAACGTCATCAGACTTAACGGTAAGCATTTCCTGTAGGGTATATGCGGCGCCGTACGCCTCAAGTGCCCATACTTCCATCTCACCGAAACGCTGACCACCGAACTGCGCCTTACCACCCAGCGGCTGCTGAGTAACCAAGCTGTAAGAGCCGGTAGAACGTGCGTGCATCTTGTCGTCAACCAAGTGGTTAAGCTTCAGCATGTACATGTAACCAACGGTTACCGGACGCGTGAAGGTATCACCTGTACGGCCATCTTTAAGCTCTAGCTGACCACTGTCTGGCAAGCCAGCGAGGGTAAGCAGTTCTTTGATCTCCGATTCCTTAGCACCGTCAAATACCTGGGTGGCCATTGGCACACCGGTACGTAAGTTGCGGGCCAGGTCAAGAATCTCTTCATCGCTAAAGCTGGCAAGATCTTCTTTACGGTTGGCTTCGCTGGCAGTGTTGTAGATATCTTCGAGTAGCTGGCGAATATCGGCTACGGCACGCTGCTGCTCTAGCATGTCGTTGATTCTGTGACCCAAGCCTTTTGCCGCGAGGCCTAGGTGAGTTTCTAGAATCTGACCAACGTTCATTCGCGACGGTACACCCAGCGGGTTCAATACGATATCGACGGGGCGCCCCTTCTCATCGTAAGGCATGTCTTCTTCCGGCATGATAACCGAGATAACACCCTTGTTACCGTGACGACCAGCCATCTTATCACCAGGCTGAATACGACGCTTGATGGCAAGATAGACCTTAACAATCTTTTGTACGCCAGGCGCCAGATCGTCGCCGCTTTGCAGTTTGCCCTTCTTAATTTCGAAGCGCTCGTCGATATCCTTACGCAACTCATCCATGGTCTTCTCAGACTCTTCGATAAGCTCGTTCAGAGACTCGTCCTGCATGCGTAGACGGAACCACTGATCACCCTCAAGACCCGATAGGATCTCTTCGGTTAAAACAGTGCCGGCAGAAAGACCAGCGCCACCAGCGGCAGGCTTGCCTAACAAAGCCGCCTGAAGACGGTCGAGTGCGGCAATCTCAACGATGCGGAACTCTTCCTGTAGGTCTTTGCGATAGCCATCAAGCTGGCTATTTTCGATATCCTTGGCACGCGGATCTTTCTCAAGACCGTCGCGAGTAAAGACTTGGACATCAATAACAGTACCCTTAACGCTTGAAGGAACGCGAAGCGAGGTATCTTTAACATCAGATGCCTTCTCACCGAAGATGGCACGAAGCAACTTCTCTTCAGGCGTCAGCTGGGTTTCGCCCTTAGGTGTTACCTTACCAACAAGGATATCGCCACCGAGAACTTCAGCACCGATATAGACGATACCAGAGTCATCCAGCTTGCCTAATGCACCCTCACCAACGTTAGGGATATCGGCAGTGATTTCTTCTGAGCCCAGCTTGGTGTCACGAGCGATACAAGTCAGCTCTTGAATATGGATGGTGGTGAAGCGGTCTTCTTTAACGACGCGCTCAGAGACAAGAATCGAATCCTCGAAGTTGTAACCATTCCACGGCATAAAGGCAATACGCATGTTCTGCCCAAGCGCAAGTTCACCCAGATCAATCGACGGGCCGTCGGCGAGGATGTCATTGCGAACAATGGTATCGCCCTTGCTGACAATAGGACGCTGATTAATACAGGTGTTCTGGTTAGAACGTGTGTACTTAGTCAGGTTGTAGATATCAACACCGTTACGGCCATCGGCGATTTCGTCTTCGTTAACGCGAACAACGATGCGTTGTGCGTCGACAGAATCGATCACACCACCACGGCGAGCAACAACACAGACACCAGAATCCTGCGCCACGTTACGCTCAATACCGGTACCGACAATAGGTGCCTGAGCCTTTAATGTAGGTACAGCCTGACGCTGCATGTTCGATCCCATCAACGCTCGGTTAGCATCATCGTGCTCAAGGAACGGGATAAGAGAAGCAGCAACAGAGACAACCTGCTTTGGCGATACATCCATATATTGGACATCGGCCGGTGGCTTGATGGTGAATTCGTTCAAGTGACGAACGTTGACCATCTCTTCACTGAGGTTGTTGTTCTCATCCAGCTTGGCAGACGACTGAGCGATAACGTACTCAGCCTCGTTGATTGCCGATAGGAAAATAATTTCGTCGGTGGCATGGCCGTCTTTAACGATACGGTAGGGCGACTCTAGGAAGCCATAATCGTTAGTACGGGCATAGGATGCCAACGAGTTGATCAAACCGATGTTTGGACCTTCAGGCGTTTCGATTGGACAAACACGACCGTAGTGAGTCGGGTGTACATCTCGAACCTCAAAACCTGCACGTTCACGGGTTAGACCACCGGGGCCCAAGGCTGAAACACGTCGCTTGTGTGTCACCTCAGAAAGCGGGTTGTTCTGATCCATAAACTGTGACAACTGGCTTGAACCGAAGAATTCTTTAACGGCTGCAGCAACAGGCTTGGCATTGATTAAATCTTGAGGCATAAGACCTTCAGACTCAGCCATGCTCAAACGTTCTTTAACAGCACGTTCTACACGGACAAGACCAACACGGAATTGGTTTTCAGCCATTTCGCCAACAGAGCGAATACGACGGTTACCCAAGTGATCGATATCATCGACCATGCCATCACCGTTACGGATAGACACCAATGTCTTCAAGACGTCAACAATATCGTCGCTTGATAGAATGCCATCGCCAACGCTCTCTTCACGACCTAGACGCATGTTAAATTTCATGCGACCAACACTTGAAAGGTCATAACGCTCAGGAGAGAAGAACAGGTTTTGGAAAAGAGTTTCCGCGGCTTCTTTTGTTGGCGGCTCACCAGGACGCATCATGCGGTAGATTTCTACCAGCGCTTCCAAGCTGCTGCGGGTAATGTCTGTTCTCAAGGTATCTGCAATGAACGAACCACAGTCCAGCTCATTGGTATAGATGGTCGAGAAGGACTTAACACCAGCTTCGCTAATCGCTGCCAACGCTTCTTCTGTTAACTCGGTGTTACATTCAAGCAACACTTCACCGGTTTCGGTGTTGATAACATCTTTAGACAGCGCACGACCAATAACATTCTCGGCGGGCACCTTCAGCGTCGTCAAGCCAGCCTTGGTAATTTGGCGAATATGACGAGCGGTTACACGGCGACCCGCTTCGACAATCAATTTACCCTTGGGATCGAGAATATCAAGCGCTGCTGGTTCGCCACGTAGGCGCTCAGGCACAAGCTCAAGATCGTAATGACCGTCTTCCGCCTGAGTAAAGGTGTCAGCACTGTAAAACATCTCAAGCATTTCTTCTGAGTTATAACCCAGAGCACGCAACAATACAGTAGCAGGCAATTTACGACGACGGTCAATACGAACAAAGACCAAATCTTTGGCGTCGAATTCAAAATCTAACCATGAGCCACGGTAAGGAATAACACGGGCCGAATACAACAATTTGCCAGACGAGTGTGTCTTGCCCTTGTCGTGATCGAAGAATACACCTGGGGAGCGGTGTAATTGAGAAACGATAACTCGCTCAGTACCGTTGATTACAAAGGTACCGTTATTAGTCATTAATGGGATCTCACCCATGTAGACTTCCTGCTCTTTAATGTCTTTTATCGACTTACTGGCAGAATCTTTATCATAAATAATCAGACGTACTTTGACACGAAGAGGTACGGCATAGGTAACTCCTCGTAATTGACACTCAACAACATCAAATGCTGGAGCGCCGAGGGCGTAGTCAACATACTCAAGCGCTGCGCTGCCAGAGTAGCTAACAATAGGAAAGACCGATTTAAAGGCGGCATGCAAACCGGTGTCTTGACGCTGGTCTGCGGCAATACCACTTTGGGTGAAATTGCGATAAGAATCTAGCTGAATCGCCAACAGATAAGGAATATCCTTAACATGTGGTAGCTTACCAAAATCCTTACGGATACGTTTTTTCTCAGTATATGAGTAGGCCATCAGTACTCCCCAGTAGTTTTTTGAAATCTCTAATTGGCTTGGGTTAAAACGCCACCACTTGCGCGCTTCATTCTTTCCCACAGAAGTTGGCTAAACTTCCTCATACCAGCTAACTTTTTTGTCTTCAGTCAGTATTACCTGTTAGAGACGACAAAAGGCCGACGGCGAAATTGCCGTCAGCCTTTCTGCTTTTCTTGCGAAAAGCTTTATGCATTCACGAGATTACTTAATCTCTGCAGATGCACCAGCTTCTTCAAGCTGCTTAAGAGCTTCTTCAGCTTCTTCTTTGGTTACGCCTTCTTTAATTGCAGAAGGTGCACCGTCAACCATAGCCTTAGCGTCTTTCAGACCTAGACCAGTGATTGCACGAACAGCTTTGATAGCGTTAACTTTCTTATCGCCAGCAGCTGTCAATACTACGTCAAACTCGGTCTGTGCTTCAGCGGCAGCTTCGCCACCAGCAGCAGGTGCAGCGGCAGCAGCAGCTGCAGATACGCCGAATTTCTCTTCCATCGCTTCGATTAGCTCAACAACGTCCTTTACAGACATTTCGGCTACGGCGTTGATGATATCTTCTTTGGTCAAAGACATTTTCAAATCCTAATTTCTTTGGGAACTTTCGTTCGTTAAAATCTTAATGAAACAGCAAGTTATTTAAATATAACTTATGCTGCTTCCTGTTCTTTCTGGTCACGTAGGGCCGCAAGTGTGCGAACCAACTTACCAGCAGAAGCTTCTTTCATAACGCTCATCAACTTAGCAATTGCTTCGTCGTATGTCGGCAAGCTTGCTAACAGAGTTACATCTGTCAACTCACCTTCAAATGCTGCTGCGCGAACTTCTAGCTTGTCATTTCCTTTGGCGAATGCATTAAGAATGCGTGCGCCGGCACCTGGGTGCTCGTTAGAAAATGCAATTAGAGTAGGACCGCTAAAAGTGTCTGTAAGACACTCTAGATCAGTTCCCTTAACCGCGCGACGTGCTAGCGTGTTACGAATAACGCGGAGGCTTACGCCTGCTTCACGTGCTTCGCTACGTAGCGCCGTCATATCTGTCACTGATACACCACGTGCATCGGCAACTACAGCAGATAGAGCGTTTGCAGCAGCTTCTTGGACTTCAGCGACAATCGCTTTTTTGTCTTCTAGTCCTAATGCCACAAGATTTCTCCTGAAATATGATCGGGGTTAGTCGATCTATCCACGCATATTCAAACTAAGTCTAAATATGCAATTTCAGTATAGAGATTGATAAATCAATCATTACACCATCTACGCAGGCTAACCGTAGTCGATTAAGCTTTCACACCTGCGGTCTTTGATGGCCTTCAGTCTAAACTAAAGACCCCAAAGTTCTTTTGCCATCCAAACCCGAAAGCCTGGACAGTAAAAAATTACAGCTCTAGGCTGGCCTGATCAAGCACCAAACCTGGACCCATTGTAGTCGTCAGCGTCAGCTTCTTAAGGTAAACACCCTTGGCTGAAGCTGGTTTTCCTTTCTTAAGGTCAACAACTAGAGCTTCAATATTTTCCTTGATCGCAACGGTGTCGAAACCGACTTTACCGATGGCGCCATGGATAATACCTTTCTTATCTGTGCGATAACGCACCTGACCAGCCTTAGCGTTCTTAACCGCTGTAGCAACATCAGGAGTCACTGTACCAGTCTTAGGGTTAGGCATTAGACCACGAGGACCTAGAACCTGACCAAGCTGGCCAACAACACGCATTGCATCTGGGCTTGCGACGACAACGTCGAAATCCATCATGCCGCCTTTGATCTCGGCCGCTAAATCGTCCATACCGACGAATTCTGCGCCAGCTGCTTTCGCGGCCTCTGCATTTGCGCCTTGAGTGAACACAGCCACACGGACATCTGCACCGGTGCCGTGAGGCATAACAGTTGCACCGCGAACGTTCTGATCAGATTTACGTGCATCAACACCAAGGTTGATGGCAATCTCAACAGACTCTTTGAACTTAACAGTAGACAGCTCAGTCAACAAAGCCACGGCTTCGTCGATTGCGTACTGCTTACCTGGCTCAACTTTCTCGCTAATTGCTTTTTGACGTTTTGTAAGTTTAGCCATGACTTAACCCTCCACCTCTAAACCAGCACTGCGAGCAGTACCTGCGATACAACGAACAGCAGCGTCCATATCTGCAGCTGTTAGATCAGCCATTTTAGTAGTAGCGATTTCTTCAAGCTGAGCGCGAGTAACCGTACCGACTTTCTTTGAGTTTGGTGTACCTGAACCACCCTTGATACCAGCTGCTTTGAAAAGCAATACGGCAGCAGGAGGAGTCTTGGTAATAAAGGTAAAGCTGCGATCACTGTAAACAGTGATAACGACAGGAATCGGCAGACCAGCTTCCATGCTCTGGGTTTGAGCATTGAACGCCTTACAGAATTCCATGATATTCACACCGTGCTGACCAAGAGCTGGACCAACTGGTGGGCTTGGGTTTGCTTTACCAGCTGCAACTTGCAGCTTGATGTAAGCTTCTACTTTCTTCGCCATTGCGATTCTCCACTTTGGGTGCAAACGCACTGCCTAGCAGTGCTCCCCGGTAACAGCGTAACTACGCCAATAAAGAGTTGATCTAAGCCTTTTCGACCTGACCAAATTCCAAATCTACAGGAGTCGAGCGACCAAAGATCAATACTGCAACCTTAATACGACTCTTCTCATAATCCACTTCTTCGACAGTACCGTTAAAGTCATTAAACGGCCCATCAACAACCCGAACCATTTCGCCGGGCTCAAACAATGTCTTCGGTTTAGGACGCTCACTGCTATCTTCAACACGACGAAGAATAGCATTGGCCTCTGCCTCACTGATTGGCGCTGGCTGATCAGCCTTACCACCAATAAAGCCCATAACACGCGGCGTTTCTTTTACCAGGTGCCAAGACTCATCACACAATTCCATCTCGACCAGGACATAACCAGGAAAGAACTTACGCTCACTCTTTCGCTTCTGCCCTGCTCTAATCTCAACAACTTCTTCAGTGGGAACTAAAACATCACCAAAGAGGTGCTGCATCGACTTGAGTTCAATTTGCTCAAGTAGTTGCTTTTGCACTCTTTTTTCATAGCCAGAAAAGGCATGAACAACATACCAACGTTTAGCCATTGCTTTGCTACCCTATAATCTTCGAGATAATCATGCCGAGTAACGAATCCAGCATCCACAAAATGAGCGCCATTATAAGCGTTACTGCGACCACTATAAAAGTAGTTTGTAATGTTTCTTGGTGCGAGGGCCACACAACCTTTCGAATCTCAACGCGAGACTCTTTGATTAAGTCCCAAAGCGCGGCACCTTTTGCAGTCTGCAATGCGACGACAAGAGAAACGCCACCCATTACCAGCAACGCCAAAACTCTGTACAGCAGCGACTCATCAGAGAAATATGTATTACCAACAACGCCAGCAACAACTATAGCCGATACAAGAACCCACTTAACAATATCGAATCGACTAGCTTGGCCTTCTACTTTTGTATTCATAGAGCGGTAATTGCCTCTTTCTCAGTTTAAAAAGTCCAAAATGCACCAAAGCAAACCGCCCAAGTAGGGCGGTTTGCTTAAATATGGCAGGCCACGACGGACTCGAACCGCCAACCCTCGGTTTTGGAAACCGATGCTCTACCAATTGAGCCAGTGGCCTAAAATAGGAGAGAGCAAGCCCTCTCCGATCATCGATTACTCGATGATTTTAGCAACAACACCAGCACCAACAGTACGACCACCTTCGCGGATTGCGAAGCGTAGACCATCATCCATGGCGATTGGGTTGATCAGAGTAACAACCATCTGGATGTTATCACCTGGCATTACCATCTCAACACCTTCTGGCAACTCACACGCGCCAGTGATGTCAGTGGTACGGAAGTAGAACTGTGGGCGGTAGCCTTTGAAGAATGGCGTGTGACGACCACCTTCATCTTTACCTAGCACATAAACTTCAGCTTCGAACTTGGTGTGCGGGTTGATTGAACCTGGCTTAGCCAATACCTGACCACGCTCAACATCATCACGCTTAGTACCACGTAGCAGGGCACCAATGTTCTCACCAGCACGACCTTCGTCAAGCAGCTTGCGGAACATCTCAACACCAGTACAAGTAGTGGTTTGAGTTTCGCGAATACCAACGATTTCAACTTCATCGCCAGTGTTAACAATACCGCGCTCAACACGACCGGTAACAACAGTACCACGACCTGAGATTGAGAAAACGTCTTCGATAGGCATGATGAAATCACCGTCGATAGCACGCTCTGGCTCTGGAATGTAGCTATCTAGAGACTCAACAAGATTCTTAACCGCTGTAGTACCCAGCTCGTTATCATCTTCGCCATTCAACGCCATCAGCGCAGAACCACAGATGATTGGAGTATCGTCACCTGGGAAGTCGTACTGGCTTAGCAGATCACGCAATTCCATTTCGACGAGCTCTTTCATCTCTTCGAATTCTTCAGAATCAACGCCACCACAATCTTCAGCAAGAAGATCGGCTTTGTTTAGGAATACAACGATGTAAGGAACACCAACCTGACGAGAAAGCAGGATGTGCTCACGAGTCTGAGGCATTGGACCATCGGTAGCACCACAAACAAGAATCGCGCCATCCATCTGAGCAGCACCGGTGATCATGTTCTTAACATAATCGGCGTGACCTGGGCAGTCGACGTGTGCGTAGTGACGGATAGTTGAATCATATTCAACGTGTGATGTTGCGATAGTGATACCGCGCTCACGCTCTTCTGGTGCGTTATCGATACCATCGAACGCTACAGCTTCGCCGCCAAATACTTCAGCACATACGCGAGTTAGAGCTGCAGTAAGAGTAGTTTTACCGTGGTCAACGTGACCGATGGTGCCGACGTTAACGTGCGGCTTGTTACGTTCAAACTTTTCTTTTGCCATTGTGACGAACCCCTACGAAGAGTGTGATTATCAACTTCTACACATAAACAGGAGAGAACCCTAGGTTAACTCCTGCAATAAATAAACTTGGAGCTCTTGAGCAGATTTGAACTGCCGACCTCACCCTTACCAAGGGTGTGCTCTACCAACTGAGCTACAAGAGCTTAAATCGATGCTGGAGCGGGTAGCGGGAATCGAACCCGCATCATCAGCTTGGAAGGCTGAGGTTCTACCACTAAACTATACCCGCTTCAAAAAAATGGTGGTGGGAGGTGGATTCGAACCACCGAAGCTTGCGCGTCAGATTTACAGTCTGATCCCTTTGGCCACTCGGGAACCCCACCACAACAAAGAACTTTATACTCTTTGCAACAACCTTCCAGGCCAACTGGAAAGCTCACTACAAGGCAAAAATGGAGCTGATGATAGGAATTGAACCTACGACCGGCTGATTACAAATCAGCTGCTCTACCGACTGAGCTACATCAGCACTGTTGCCTTGAAAGCGACGCGAATATTAGTGGATGCCGGTTCCTTTGGCAAGCGTTTTACAAAAATAATCTCTCTTTTCTAGCTTTGAGAAATCCTGTTTTAAGTTTTGATATAACTCTTCCCCAGCCTGTTTGTTGGCAGCCGTGCCGTTCAGCCAATAAACTGTATTAAATTTAACCACTTCCTTCAGTTTGACGGAATACCCTTTGCCGCTATATTTTGTCAGCAACCTACTCGCCCCATCTTTATTTTTAAAGATACCCAGCGAGATCGCCTCGGCCATTTCGCCTTTGGCAATCAAATAACTGTCTATTTTATTTTGCTGCAACTGACGCAACTGACGCATTGATTCTTTTCTACTGGCATAGGGTCCCATATACACCCAGTACTCTGAGTCTGTCGCCACATCCACACCGCTGACACTGTAATCGACATAGGATGCATTAAAGCGACGTTCAAGCTGCGCCAACGACAGCTTGTCAATGACCGGACCTATAGCCCAACATAGCTCATCAGCCTCCACCGGCAACCCCTTATCCTCAACCGGGCTAAGTTCCGACACCTCCTCAACAGCCTCTGTACTTTTTGGATTGAGCATCTGCCTTAATGCAGGCTTTGCGTATTCACCCACCTCACTTTTCAGATATAGCTCACCGACATCCTTTCCAGCAGGCTGAATTGCAGACTGAACCCCCTGTCGTTCCATCACTGCCCCATACACTCCGTAACTTACTACGCTAACTAGCAATACAACAAATACTGACTTCATAGCTCGTCAACCACTTCCTCTTCAAACACCCAATTCAACCCATCGAGAACCAGTGACTCAATATAATCATGCTCCTCCTGCATTACCGCCAGCAGTGACAGCGCATCCCCCCCAGTCATAATGACAGGCACAGAGTCACCCTTATTTTGCCTCGCAATCTCATCCTGGGCACTGCGAATATACCCCATAGCCATGTGCATTAGCCCGCGAGCCACCGCCTCATCTGTCGACAACCCCGCAGACATCTCTTTATTATCATAATCGGTTGAAAAATGTACATCCTCGGTGCCAAGTTGTAGAGCTCCGCACAAAAGTTTAAGGCCTGGAGCAATATACCCCCCCCTGAACACACCCCGAGCATCTACATAATCGACAGTGATTGCACTACCGGCATCAACGATAACAACCGCGCTGCTCAGCTTCTTATAGGCACCGATAGCTGCCATCCAACGGTCCACACCCAAACGTTGCGGCTGGTGGTAACCATTCTCAATTCCACACGCACAGGCAGACACCTCGGCAACAAATACCCTGCAACTAAAGCGGCTTTTCAAGCCCTCCGCCATTTCAGCCGTGGCCGCCTTATTGCGTACAGACGAGATCGCTACCGCATCGACAGCCCAGCTATCGAGCAATAAGGCCAGCGCGTCAGCAGCCTCAGCTGTTGCCAGTTCCACAACGCCCGCAGCCCTGATTCCATCCGGAGCACGTAACTGCCATTTAATTCGGGTATTACCGCAGTCAAGCAACAGCGTTGTCACTTCGACCTCCTCACACTTACCTCACCACCATGAAACAACTTACGGCCTAACGAGGTCTCCACAATTAATGCCCCAGAACCGTCAACACCCTGCGCCACCCCGCTGGATTTGTTCTCACCACTGGTTATTATTACCACCTGATTTTGGTAATCATGTAATTGCTCCCACTGTTGGTGATACGCTGAGAAGCCATGCTGCTCATACGTCTCCAGCATTGACTCAAGTGCATCAAGCAAGCAACTTAATATTTTTGCCCGGGCCAAGGGTTTCTCTGTCAGCTTATCGCATGTCGTCCAGGGCTGATCAATTGCCTGGCTACTCGCACCAGCCATATGTACGTTCAGCCCCAGGCCGATAACCACATGACAATCACCCGATGGATCACCACCCATTTCAATTAATATACCGCCAAGCTTGAGCCCGTTATGTAAAATGTCGTTAGGCCACTTTAAACCGACACCTGAAACACCAAGCTTACTCAGCGCCTCTACGACAGCCACACCAACAGCCAGGCTAAGCCCCGACAAAGCCGCTGCACCACTCTGGAACTCCCAACCAACAGAGAGATACATATTCGATGCATACGGGCTTATCCATGCTCGACCACGACGGCCACGCCCATGCGTCTGCATATCAGCACTGATTGCCTTAAGGTGAATAGAGCCCTGCTGAGCCTGATCCATTAGCAGGCTATTTGTCGATGTAGTTACCGACAGAAGCTCTATATCGAACCTCGTAACGGCAATATCTGCCGGTGCGATTAAGTCAATACCGCCCAGAACGCGGTACCCTTGACCACGAACAGACTCCACCTCAACACCAAGCTCTGCCAACTTTTGTATTTGCTTCCAAACAGCGGCCCGACTTACACCAACTGCAGCCCCCAAATCCTCACCGGAATGAAACTGCCCATCGGATAATATAGTTATTAATTGAATCTGCTGCATCACTCACTTTTCACAAAGCCACGTAGTTAGCGGATAGCATACCGAGCATTGAAGTCTATTTCTAACCGATATCGACCAATTCAAACAACTTGCCCATGTAACGGCAAACCCCAGCCATAAAAAAACCCCGTAAGCGTAAGCTTACGGGGTCTTAGAATAAAAGCCTGACGATGACCTACTCTCACATGGGGAAACCCCACACTACCATCGGCGAGGAATCGTTTCACTACTGAGTTCGGGATGGGATCAGGTGGTTCCAATTCTC
>NZ_CAKLPX010000005.1 GCF_923077115.1 Sinobacterium norvegicum | reverse complement strand
AAGAAGTTTTGATTTAAAACCGCTTAAAAACAAGGTGTGAAATAAAGGTCTTCACGGTGTCGTCTGAGGCGCTTTAAAAGCTGTCTCGGTGACGACGGATGCGAACTATACGGACGAGCCCTGAATCACGCAAGGGCTTTTTGAGAGAAAGGCAATAAAAAAGGAAAATATCTTCTGTTAGCTTAAAAAACAGACTAACAGGGAGTCTCAATCTATCGTTATCGAGCCACAGATTGACTTCTGTAGGGTAACAAACCAAAACGGTCAGCAATACGCTCCAGCAGAAGAATGACCATCCATAGTAAATACGGCAATAGCTCACCACCATCTGCACGCAGCTGCCACCAGCCATGCAAGAATACGATGGGCAAGGCGATATAGACTAGACGGTGCAGCCTTCGCCAGCGACGCCCCAAGCGTCGAACCCAATTGTTCGTCGAGGTTACCGCCAGCGGCAATAGCAACAGATAACCCGTCGCACCTAATATAATATAGGGTTGCTGCGTGAGTGCCTCAACGAGCTGTAGCCACTGCCAGCCAATTTGCAAGGCAAAGAAAGTTAGCACATGCAACGAGGCGTAGAAAAACATTACCAGCCCCGCCTGCCTACGGACCTGTAAAAACTGACTCCACCCTGTCATTCGCTTCAACGGTGACAGTGTCATCGCAACCAATAATAAGATAATAGACCAAAGCCCAGTATAATCGGCCACCACTGCGATGGGGTCAGGGCCGAGATCATTGCTCACCACCCGCCACACCAAAAATTCGAATGGCATCAGCAGCACCAACACCACCATTATTTTATATCGCATGTTAGACATGAAGCACCTCAGTATTGCTTCGCCAGGTTCATACCGCGATACAAGCTGGCTACTTGCTCGGCGTAACCATTAAACAGCGTAGTTTCTATACGGTTTGGGCTGAACAGTGAAGAAGGTAACCGACGCTCGCTGCTCTGGCTCCAGCGCGGGTGGCTGACATCAGGGTTCACATTGGCATAGAAGCCGTATTCGTCCGGCGCCGCCTTATTCCAGGTTGTTGCAGGCATCTCCTCAACAAAGCTGATTCGCACGATAGACTTTATACTCTTAAAGCCGTATTTCCATGGCACTACCAAACGAATTGGCGCACCGTTCTGAGGCAGTATCTCCCTCCCGTACAAGCCAACCGCCATCAAGGTTAATGGGTGCATAGCCTCATCCATTCTCAACCCTTCAATATAAGGCCAGTCGACAAATGAACTCGATGAGCGCTGTCCCGGCATCTGCTGTGGGTCTTGCAGTGTAGTGAAGGCGACATATTTAGCCTTGCTGGTTGGTTCCATCTGGCTGAGCAAGCCCCCCAGCGAGAAACCTATCCATGGAATCACCATTGACCATGCTTCGACGCAGCGCAAACGATAAATGCGCTCCTCCATGTTACGGGGTTTCATCAGATCTTCTAAATGATAACGACCTGGCTTTTGGCAATGGCCATCAACAGTGATAGACCAAGGCGTAGAAACAAACTTACTCTGATACCGTGCGGGGTCTGTTTTGCCGGTTCCGAATTCATAAAAGTTATTATAGTGGGTTGCGTCATCAAAGGGCGTTTGCGTCTCCCGCGTATAGAATCCCGAATTGGCAAACTGCGCAGTCGATTTTTGGTATTGACCAAAGGGCTTAATGCCGTCTTCAGCTGCCACGCCACCACTGCCCAGAGTCGCAGCAGCACCGGTGACAAGGCCAGCACCGATAAACTGTCGACGATTAAGGTAATGTGATTCGCTGGTGGTATCGTTTTCAGTCAGTGAGGCCGCTTTTTTTATCAACATTGCAATCATCCTTATCCATTGGCTAAAAATCTGCGTTAAAGATTTAGACCGCACATGACGTAATAATTCCCCCTATCTGCACTATTTTCTTTCGACACAACCCAAAACAGCACCCGAAGGTGCTGTTTTGTTAACTATAAACGCCTATTTATTCTTGTTCAGCAGCCATTGAACTGGCCCTGAAAGTGCATAAATAGCAAATATCCCCATCAACACTGTCGACGGGTCAACAAGAACAACGGCAAAGACCAGAACAACAGCAAGGAAAACGATAAAAGGAACTCGACCATGCAAATCGACACCCTTAAAGCTGTGATAAGGCACATTGGTTATCATCAGCAAGCCTGCTATGACGGTCATCAGGGCAACAAATGCCGAAAAGCCGGCGGTGACATCTGCCTTGTTTATACCATAGCCATAACAAACCCAAACCAGCCCGGCAATCAGCGCGGCGGCGGCGGGGCTGGCAAGGCCGGTAAAGAAGCGTTTATCGGCGGTCTCAATTTGAGTATTGAATCGGGCAAGGCGGATAGAGGCACAAGCCATATAGATAAAGGCTGCCGCCCAGCCCAAGCGCCCCATTGGGGCAAGCCCCCAAGTGAAGACGACTAGCGCTGGCGCCACACCAAAAGAAACCATGTCCGACAGGCTGTCTAACTCGGCACCGAAGGCACTCTGGGTATTTGTCATGCGAGCGACTCGGCCATCTAAGCCATCGAGTACCATGGCGATGAAAATAGCGATACCCGCATTACCAAAGTCGCCGTTCATTGCTGCGATAATAGAATAGAAGCCGCTAAAGAGCGCAGCCATGGTAAAGAGGTTGGGCAATAAATAGATGCCTTTTTGCCGTGTTTTCTTGCCGTCGTGATGCACATCTTCGAAGTGCTCATCTATTGGCAACAAATCACTGTCTGCCAACGACTTCTGCTGCTCTTTCGCCACCTGTTCGTCAGATGACTGGTTGTCCGGTTTACTATTATCCACCACGTTAACTCACTTAAACTGTAGATTTTAAAAGCGATAGCTTACTCTGCAAGGCGCCTAGGCGCAATTAGGGAAGTTTATTACTGATCAATGGTAATCAACTCGCCGCACTGCCAGAAGGATTTAATAATAGGCTCTATCAGGCGGTGCTTTTGCACAATCAGCCCAACGTCGAAGTCTTCGATTTCTGGCTCTGGCGTAAATACACGCACCACATCCTTCATCGGACTGGACTGAATCACCAAGTCGGGGACTAGGCCAATACCAAAGCCTAAGCTAACCAAACTAACAATAGCCTCATGACCGGAAACCTGCGCATAAATATTCGCCTTCCTACCCTGCCCAGCAAACCAATCGTCCAGCCGCGCTCGCGCCTCTCCCGTTTCCGAAACAATAAACGGTAGACTGGACCAGTCACTGTCAGCACTCACTTGACGCAACTCTTCTAGCAGCGATTTATCCGACATCGGGGCGATGATTTTTAACGGTGTGGTGGTCAATGGCAGAAACACCAAATTATCAGGCAGTTTTTTTGGCCTTACCGTTATACCGATTTGTTCTTTCGAAGCCTGTATTCTAGCGATCGCATCGGCCTGGTCACCCGTGTGAACATGCACCTCAATACCCGGGTAACGCTGGCGCACTTGGGGCAGCAGTGACGATAAAATGGCGTAACTCGCCGTCACCGAACAAAACAGATTCAACACACCTGACGGCGCCAACGCCTCATGATTAAAGGCCTGCTCCATTGCCCGCCACTTTAACACCACCTCTTCGGCAAATTGCTGGTATAGCATGCCTGCCCTGGTCAGTTCTACCTTGCGATTGTCTCGGTAGAATAAAGCCTGACCTATTTCTTCCTCTAACCGCCTCACCGAACGGCTGACTGCCGAGGTACTCATATTGACCTCGTCGGCCGTATTGGCGAAATGTAGCGTCTTGGTCAGTGACAAAAAGAGCTTAAGTGTTTTAATATCCATGGGCAGATCACTTGTGTTGCGATTATAGCAACACAATATCCCAAATAAATCATTTTACGCAACACCGATTTTTTCTTACAGTGAGCGCAACTTCACGGTTAAGCAATATTTCATTGCTCTAATAGCGATTGCTTGACGCTGTAACCAAACATCCATCGTTGCTTATAACAGTACTCATAACCAGTGCTTGCAGGAGATCCCCATGGGACAGAATTATTTCAATACTTTACCGCTACGCCTTCAACTTGAAGAGCTCGGCAAATGTCGTTTCATGGACTCTTCTGAGTTCACCGAAGGCTGCGATTACATCAAAGGTAAAAAAATCGTCATCATCGGCTGTGGCGCTCAGGGCCTTAACCAAGGCTTGAACCTTCGCGATTCAGGTCTTAATGTTGCTTATGCTCTTCGCCAAGCAGCCATCGATGAGAAGCGTCAGTCTTTCCTCAACGCCTCTGAAAACGGCTTTAACGTCGGCACCTATGAAGACCTCATCCCCACTGCTGATATCGTCATGAACCTAACACCTGACAAGCAGCACACCGCTGTTGTTAATGCTGTTATGCCGCTGATGAAGGAAGGGGCAACGCTTGATTACGCCCACGGTTTCAACCTGGTTGAAGAAGGCATGCAGATCCGTAAGGATTTGACCGTTGTGCTAATGTGCCCGAAATGCCCAGGCTCTGAAGTACGTGCTGAGTATGTTCGTGGCTTCGGTGTACCCACACTGATTGCTGTACACCGTGAGAACGATCCAAACGGCGACGGCTTAAAAATTGCCAAGGCACTGGCCTCTGGTACTGGCGGCGACCGTGCTGGCGTACTGGAATCATCACCGATTGCCGAGGTTAAGTCAGACCTTATGGGTGAGCAGACTATTCTTTGCGGCATGCTACAAACCGGCGCCATTCTTTGCTTCGACAAGATGACCGAGAAAGGCATCGATGCTGGCTACGCCTCAAAGCTTATCCAGTACGGATGGGAAACTATTACTGAAGCCCTGAAGTACGGCGGCATCACGAATATGATGGATCGCCTAAGCAACCCCGCTAAGATCAAAGCATTCGAACTATCCGAAGAGCTTAAGCAGATTCTTCGTCCATTATTCGAAAAGCATCAAGACGATATCATTGCCGGTGAATTCTCTCGCGTAATGATGGCCGACTGGGCCAATGACGACGTTAACTTACTTAAATGGCGCGCAGAAACTCTCGAAACCAACTTCGAGAAGACCCCTGCTGGCGACGTTGAAATTGCCGAGCAAGAGTACTTCGACAACGCTATTTTGATGGTAGCCATGTGTAAGGCCGGTGTTGAGCTAGCCTTCGAAACCATGTGTGCCGCAGGCATCATCGAAGAGTCTGCTTACTACGAGTCGCTACACGAGACACCACTGATCGCCAACACCATCGCTCGTAAGAAGCTTTATGAGATGAACGTTGTTATCTCTGACACCGCTGAGTACGGCTGCTACTTGTTCGATCAAGCGGCTCGCCCAATGTTGGTTGATTTCATGAAGGGTATCGACACCGATGTGATTGGTAAGGGCCTTGAGCTGAAAGACCTCGGCGTTGACAACAAGCAATTGATTGCTGTTAACGATGCTATTCGCAATCACCCTATCGAATTCATTGGCGAAGAGCTACGTGAGTCGATGACTGCGATGAAGAAAATCGTTTAATTCCTACTGAATTAAACCGTTGAAAAACGCCCCGCAACTGCGGGGCGTTTTTGTTTCAGTTCAATCATTTACTCAAGGCTATGACGCTACGCATTCAGCCCCAACTGCGATAGACTAGGGCTTGCACACCTAAATATAATATCGACACCTTGAGAAAACGGCATGTTAGCTAGCAGCTCCGAGCGGTTGTTCTTCCGCAATTACACCTTTTACCGCATTTTTATTTGCCTCTGCCTGCTAACGCTATTCTTACTCAATCTCCACCCTCGTTTAATTGGTAATGAGAACCCTGACTTATTTGCCACTGTCATCATCATCTATGGTGCGGTCTGCCTAATAAACTTACTGTTATTTAGCTTTGATATCCCCGGCGAGCAATTTAAGGTTCTGCTGTTTTGCTGCTTTCTGGTCGATATTCTCGCCATCACGCTGCTCAGCTATTCCTCCGGCAGTGCCGGTAACGGGCTATCACTGCTACTGGTCATTATTGTTGTCATCGGCTCGATATCGATGGGAGCCAGCATCTCCACACTACTGGCCGCCATTGCCACCATTGCTGTGCTGATCCGCAACAGCCTGCTCTATGTTGACGAAGGTAATAACCACCTATTGTTAACCGGCGCCATGCAGGGGGTAATTTTCTTTTTTACCAGTATTATTGTGCAACGATTTTCACACAAGCTCAGCCAAACTGAAAAATTGGCCTCGGTTCACGCCACCAGCTTGGCCGAGTTGCAACATCTGAACCAACTGATTGTACAGAGAATGCAAACAGGGGTTATTGTCGCCACAGACCAACATAATATGAAGTTGGTCAATGAAGCCGCAAACAGACTACTGGGAGGCAAGCTCGATCAGAGCCATATGCTGCCGGAAGTACTACAACAGAAGTTCGATACCTGGCTGAATGACCGACGTCAGTACCAATCAACATTTGAAGCCTATCAATCCGGCCCCAACATTCGGGTCAGCTTCGCGCCGCTAAACAGCCATGACCATCAAGAGACGCTGATTTTTCTCGAAGACAGCCGGCTGCTCACACAACAGGCGCAGCAGATAAAGCTGAGTTCTCTGGGCCGACTGACCGCCAGCATTGCTCATGAAATCCGCAACCCGCTTGGTGCCATCAGTCACGCAGCACAGCTGCTCAATGAAAGCGAGGTACTCACCGGAGCCGATAAAAAACTGACCAATATTATCGAAAACCACAGTCTTCGCATCAATCAAATAATCGAAAACGTACTGAGCTTATCGCGACGCCAAAAAGCCGAACCACAAACGATTTTGCTGCGTGATTTCCTCAAAGAGTTTCGTAGCAATTTTCTTACCAGCCAACCCCATGCAATTCTTGAGATTCAACTCAACAAACTCAGCGACCATACCGTAACCTTCGACCCCGGACAGTTAATGCAGGTGCTGACCAATCTCTGCGAAAACGCTATTCGCTATAGTCAGGCCGTCACCGGCGAGCCTAAGGTCACTATTCGCAGCTATACCGATGCTAACAATAAGCTGCCACAACTCGACATCATCGATTACGGTCACGGCGTTAAAGACAGTATGCTCGGACAAATTTTTGAGCCGTTTTTTACCACCGAGAATACCGGCAGTGGCCTGGGTTTATACCTTTGCCGTGAAATGTGCGAGGCCAACCACAGTCTGCTGCACTATCAACCTGATCAACATCAACGTAGTTGTTTTAAATTGACGCTGTCACATCCAAAGAAGCGCTGGCAGCCAAGTAACTAAAACATAAAACGAATAACACACTCAATACAGTAATAACGCCATGAAAAGTAATTATCACGTACTGATTATCGACGATGAACCCGACATTCGAGAGCTGTTAGAGATAACGCTGAATAGAATGGGGCTTGAAACGACAGCGGCAGCCAATGTCGCCTCGGCGAAAGAACATTTGGCAAACAACACTTTTCAGCTTTGTCTGACCGATATGCGTCTGCCCGATGGCACCGGTATTGAACTGGTCGAGCATATACAACAACACTACAGCCAAATACCGGTGGCCGTCATCACGGCCTTTGGCAGTATGGAGAAAGCTGTTGAGTCACTTAAGGCCGGCGCCTTTGATTTCGTCTCCAAACCAATTGAACTGGCAAAGCTTCGGCAGCTGGTCGATAACGCACTCAACCTCGGCGACGAGAAAGAACTGCCAGCGCCTCAGCAGGTGCAGTTACTGGGTAACACTGAAGCCATTACCAAGCTACGCAGTAAGATTACCAAGCTAGCTCGCAGTCAAGCCCCTGTCTATATCAGTGGTGAATCCGGCACCGGTAAAGAGCTGGTCGCCAAATTAATCCACAGCAACGGGCCCCGCGCCAATGGTCCATTCATCCCCGTTAACTGTGGAGCAATCCCCGCCGAGTTGATGGAGAGTGAATTCTTTGGCCATAAGAAAGGCAGTTTTACTGGCGCCAGCAGCGACAAGATAGGGTTGTTTGAGGCGGCCAACGGTGGCACGTTATTTCTCGATGAGGTCGCCGACTTACCACTGTCCATGCAGGTAAAATTGCTACGCGCTATTCAAGAGAAGTCTGTCCGCGCTATTGGTGAACACAAAGAAAAATTAATCGATACGCGTATTCTCAGCGCCACCCATAAAGATCTAAGCGTAGAGGTCGATGAACAGCGTTTTCGCTCAGATTTGTTTTATCGTTTAAATGTCATCGAATTATCCGTGCCAGCCCTCAGGCAACGTAGTGATGACATCCCGCTATTAAGCCAGCATATCTTAACTAAATTGGTGTCCGAGTGGGGCGGTGAGGTACCGACGCTAACCGGTCAAGCCATCGAGGAACTGCAAAAATATAATTTCCCCGGCAATGTTCGTGAACTCGAAAACATTCTCGAACGCGCCTACACCATGTGTGACGACGATACTATTCGTGCCGAAGATTTACATCTCTTAGCCAATAGTAAAACAACCACAACCAAAGAGAACAACGAACTCTACCCCAGCGTCAGCGGCAGAGAAGAATTCGAGTCGCTCGATGAGTTTTTATCGAGTATCGAGAAAGAAGCCATTGCCAATGCATTAGAAGAAACCAAGTGGAATAAGACTGCCGCAGCCAAGCTCTTGGGGATCTCTTTTAGAGCGCTTCGCTATAAACTCAAAAAGCTTAACTTAGAGTAGTTCTTTACCCTCATTTTAGGTGTAGCGACTAACAGTGCAGTGGCTATTGTTTGACGTAACGTTAATGCAAGGAGGCAGACGTTATGATCAAGCAACAGGGCACCACCCTGCTGGAGCTATTAACTGTGCTCGTTATTAGCACCACAATTGTTCTCAGCCTACCTAATTTCAGCAAACTGCTCGACCGCGAAGCCATCAACAGCGACGCCTTTCATTTAAAAAAGCTGTTGGCGACAGCCAGGGCCGAGGCTGTGCGCTCCAATGTCAACGTTGTCGTGTGCCCGCTGTCAGAGCAAAGTTGCGGCAGTGACTGGGGGCAAACCCTGACTATTTTTACCGATAACAATAACGACGAAGAGTTCAATGGTGAGGACAGAGTTATCAAGGTGTGGCCGGAGAATGAGCGGGCAGTGGATTTAAGCTGGAACAATAGGCGCTATTTGCGCTTCAAGGCAACAGGGCTGAACAAAGACCCTGGTACGTTTACTCTCTGCCCAAAACAGGGAGAGCAGGAGGATAAAGACGAGCTGGCCATAATGCTGACAATTAATATGGGGGGGAGAAGTTATTTTCAACGAGATATTGATGGCGATGGCATTGTAGAAAAGAGTGGCAAGAAACTCAGCTGTGATGGTTAGCCACAACTGAGTTTTTTATGCTGAGCTATTCCGAACGGAAAATTTCACCCCAACTCAAACGCGTGGTTGCACCACCCAGACTCCGAAGCGTCTCTGGGTCTGGCAGTTGACCATCGCTGCCAGGGGTATATGCCTTATCCCCGAGCGTGGCAGTATCAGATGGCAGACCATTCAGAAAGACCTTACCCGAGTAGATAGGGTCATCACTGGTTACCACACCATCGTTGTTGCTATCGAAGGCTGAGGCCGTTGGGTCTAAACCATCCAAGGCTTCGACAGCCATCTGCCAGCCGCTACCACCACCGGTACACGGAATATTATCGGGAATCGAGGTATTAAAGAACACCACGTTTCGGCGAATAAAAGGCGTCGTAATAACCCGTTCACGTAATTCAGGCAGCGTTAATATCCAACCCTTTGTCGTTGTCCAGTCCACCTTGTCGCCTGCGGTAATATTACGGGTATCTACTGTCGACAGAGAGGTACTCATAGAGCGAGCCGTTAATTGCGCCTGGGTAATACCGCCGACACCATTGTCATGAACCCCCATAAAGTACTGGGTATCCGTTGTGGTCTTATCGCCGCCGGTAATGAATTGGCCGGTACCAAACAATACCACTAAGTTTTTTGTTGCCGCATTATTATCATCATCAACATCAATATTATAGAGAATAATAGGCTGAGTGGTGACCTGTGCTGAGTCGACACCATTATACAATGGCTGTGGGTTGCCGCCGCTATTATAAGCCGAAGCCCAACTGCCCGCTGTCGCTCCCTCAACATCCCAGACCCACATATTGCCCTGTATATCACCGGCAAATATGCGATCAACAGTACTATCACCATCCAAGTCATAAAGGCGAGGTGTTGATAACCCGTTACGGGTAAGGTTATTGGTATTGGTGCCACTCTCGGTTGACAGCATGATGTAATCGTCGCTTAACGAGGTTCCTTCGTCCCATCCATCGGAGGGGTCCGCGTCAAGATAGACAATAAATAATTTTGCCTTACCGTCATGGGACTCGTTATCGTTACGATTGTAGCCATTGCCAAAGATTGCCGCCCAACGACCATTATTCATTTGAGCGATTTGTGGGCGGCTATAACTCCCGCCCATATCCGGGTGAGTAAATTCCCACATCACCGTATTGTCAGCGCCTGTATTGTTATTCACAAACAGGGTGGGGTCGGTGACATCCAAGGCAAACACACTGCGACCACCGGCTCGGTTACCACCGACAATCACACTCTTCCATGCATTATTAACACCGACGTCGGCATAGGTAGGGCTCAAATCTGCATAGAAGCGGTGCTGGTAGTCGACATCAGCATAATAATGTAAGCCCTCGTCAAGCTCGCTGCTATAGACACTGGCAGGCACATAAGCCACTTCCTCTTGTCCGTCTTCGGCATTAAAACCATGCAACATGCCATCGTTAGCCCCGACATACACCATTGGGGTACGATTGGCCACCGAGGCTTTAAACTGCGCATAAGTGGTGGTGCCGACGGTCATCGCATCATCCCACATCGCTGCGGCGCCAACATAAGTCGGTGACGAATTGACGATATCACCAATACGAGTAGAACGGTCTCGTAACTCACCGCCGTTTTGCTCTTCGTCCGATCTAACACCGCGGACATAGTCGACATAATCGGTGACAGAGTACCCTGAACCCACCTCAGTACCGGCATCAAAATCGGCCTGCTGGAAAGTCGTCAGATTGTTATAGCTGAAGGTAAAACCTTTACCATCGTTCGTGGCCACATCAGAGGCACTGGTCGAACCGTCGCCATCACTATTAAGGTACAAGTCATTAGAGTAGTTAGTGACATCGTAATAAGTGTAAATAACACGGTTAGCCATGCTGTTATCGGATAACGCATCGATGGTTGTCGCCGTAGTCCAAGTCGGTGTCGGATTAATTGTTCCATCAGCATTAATAGGATATGAACCCAGTTCACCGGACCAGTTAGCCGTATTAAACTTGGCAAAAAATACTGCCGTATCCGTTTGTATTGCCGAGGTGTTAAACGTCACCGAGGATGAACTACCGGCTTTTGCGGCGATATCATTGGCGATAGATTTGAAGGCATCTTCCAAGTCTTCTGCCGTGGCAGTATCGTAAAATTTACCCTCAAGACGTGTCCCCCCCTCCTTCAGGCTCGGGTCGCCTGTTGCGGCATCTCTTAACAACTTACCCGTCGTTGTTGAGGCCCCATAAACGTTCGGATCCGCGAACCCTATCAAGTAAGTAATAACATTATTGATATGGCTCGAATCATCGGGATCTACTAAATCAGGGCGAAAGTTAGTGTCATACAATAAATGGGTGGCATCAGAGACATAGTAATCACTCCAATCATGGATGCCATCACTTTTCGTGGTATCGTAATCAACTATTTCAGAAGAAACACCATCATTGCTATTTGGCTCACCATCAGTCATCGCAATAATAAAGTTTTTCTGACAATAATACTGAATAACATCGTTAGCACTTTCGCCACTGGTGTCACTTTTCAGGCTATCTTTAAACACCGAATTATCAGCATTACCATCTTCGTTCTTAGTAAAAAACTGACCCAGCCCCTCTAACGAAAGCGATAACGGCGTACCACCATCTGCGTCTGTATTATCGATCTGAGTTTTTATCGCCGATTTAACATCATCATCTAAATCGGCAATATCATATTCCAACTCACCGCCATCTGCATTACCCGCCGCATCAAAAGTAGCGTAGCCTAGCCTGACATAATCTAGGCCATCCACAAGATCATTTGCTGCACTTTTTGCCGCAATAATACGTTGCTGGGGGTATGGCCAATTGTTTGTCCACCAATTACCCCCCCTTCTGGATCTCGACCTTCGGCAGCCGTCGGAGGGATTACTGGCCAGCTGACAATAGTTACCATCCATATCCCAAGACATCGACCCTGAGCTATCCATCAACAGCATTATATTGGGTCGGACATCGTCTGAAGTCACCATTGGCACAGTCGATAAACTCGAAGGGCCAGCCAACGCGCTTTGCGCAAGCAACAACGCCGAGGCGATCAGGCTTTTATTATAAAAATTTTTCATCTTTTTCCCCCGAAAATATCTCTATGGGCTCAATACAATTAACAGGATTTTTCCCAGCAGCTCGTACTACCCCAGGCTTTTACGCCAGTGCTCGACAAGCTGAAATCGCCATCACCTGCCATAGCACCATTTGCCGTCGCCTTAATTAAATAAGTTTCGTCATCCGTGCCAGAATCTTCAATCGATAAAATATAATCGCGGTCTGCCCCACTGGCGCCCTGCGGAATTTCACTATAAAAAATATCATCGGCGGATATTTTGTTACCGTCGCTATCTTTTTCATAACTCCCCGTCTCGGCATAATGACGCTCTATTCGCGTAGCGAAAGCAACCAAGGCCCCCTTCGCCTGAGATCGCCTAGCATTATCCACATGCTCTTTGTATAGCGGCATTGCCACCGCACTGATCACACCGATAATGGCCACTACCACTAACAATTCGACTAACGTAAAACCTTGCTGTTTCATTTTTTTATCCTTAATTCAAAAAGCCCTTACGGTAGTATGCTTCAACTACCCGTACAGTATTAGACGAGCGGCCGTAGCCCTTGGCTACTACTCGAAATGTGTGGAAGGTATATAAACCTGTGTCCGCCTTATTGGCCCCCCCATTGTGGATATTACCGCCATCGACATCAGAAGAACCTAATATGTTGTTCGCCTTGATAATCTGATCATCGGTATAACCGGCGGCATCATTCATTAATTCGATAATATAAACACCATCTTCTATGCCGTTAGGGTTATCATTAACCGTCGTTCCACCGACCCACTCACTACTAACAAACACCTCATTACCGATAGCCGCACTACCTTTTTGAAACAGTGGCGCAGTCTCATTAAAATTGGCAATACTGGCCAGCGTTAATTGACCAATTTCATTCTCTGCTCGCTTCAGCGCCATTTCGGCAGAGGAAAGTGCCGTAATACTATCCGCCGTCGCCGCTACCATGCGACCCTGCATAGCCGAACTGTTCAACCCAGATAATGCTAAAATACTCGCCGCCATTAACAGCACCAAAGCCAGCAATAATACAGCGCCCTGTTGTTTTTTCTTCAACATTATCGTCATCTTATAACCCCTCAGCACTTGGCATGCTGCGATTTCGTATATTCATTGTGGTGGTATAGACTTTACGCATACGGTTGTCACTGGCACCGAAACTCTGGCCAGATATGGTATGAGCAGCGGAGTCCTCAGTAACACCGTCATGACTTCTCAACAATAAATCCACCTTCATCCCAATCACTTGATCCCACTTCACTGAGGCATCGGCTTCTATTTCAGCGCCAGTCATAAAACGACTGGCCGAGCGGGACGGCAATTCTAAATCCACAATAGTTGCCGACGAGTCGTAGGCTGTGTCAACGGCATAGGTAATTTGCATTGTCTCAACACCATCGATCAATTCATTGGCCGTGCCATTTATGCTGTCTCGTTTATATAAGCCCGGTTCACCTGTCGTTGCATTAGTAGCGACAAAATAGCTCACCGAGTAAGGCTTGAGAATTTGCGCACCTGCATCGTATACCTGAGATAAACATTTAGGGTTACCGCCATTGCAATGCGCGCCAGAATTATTCCGCGCAGTATTGCCTGGGCTAACACTATTGCCGGTGTTATGTCCTAAATCATGATCGATACCTGCTCCGGTATTTTGAAAAATATCACCGGCTAAACAATCGCTGATTAAAACAAGATCTCCCTTGGGGATATCACAGGTAGAAACCTTAATAACAGCTGACTGCGTATTAACACCGGTTACAGGGCAATCAGATGCAGAAGCCCCCCTCAGCGTCACCAGATCCGAACCATCAACCAACGATAATGTACCCAGGGTTTTGCCGTTAACACTGTCTTCACCCTCGACACCACCAGCAAATAAAAAATCAAACTTGGCCACTTCATCGGGGTCATTAGCATCAAAATCGACATTATTCGTCAGGTTCATACCGCTTTTTGCGCATCCCCAATAATCTGCCATGCGCACATCACGAGACATCATTTCCATCGCAATTCGCCCCCCCTCTTGTACCCGACTCATACCAGCCTGCAGGCTATGGCTTTTTTTATGAGCCACGAAGGTTTGCGTAATACCGAGGATTAAAATAGCCCCCATTACCATGGCGACCATTAATTCAATCATAGTTAAGCCAAGCTGGCTGCTTTGTTTATGCTTCATTAGCGTGTCACCGTTAACAAGTAGGTTTTTTCAATAGCATCGTCACCAACAACTTCCGATTTTTCATACCAGGTGATGGTAATATTCCACCACTGCTCACTGTTGCCGGCCCCGGCCTCTTTAATGACTGTGCCCTTCGCTGCACTGCCGCTCTTGCCAGGGAGCGCCGCTTCAATCGCGGTTATCCATGCAAAGGCATCGTTATTCGCTGTTTGCTGATAGCTGCAGTCGCTGCAGCTGGTTGCGCTGCCCTTGGCATTAATATTGTCATAATCCTTATCTTCCCAGCCGCCACGGTTACTGCGCATACGCTCGGCCATATCATGAGCGAGAATGATTGCCTGACTCTGCGCCTGCGTATGTAAATTATTACGCAGGCCCTGCATCTGAAAAGCCATCATGCCCAGCAGGCCAACAACAATAATAAGCAGAGAGACGAGTACTTCGATTAAGGTAAAGCCCTGTTGATTCTTATGCATTCTTCCTCCCCTCACTATGAACACGTCATGCTATCGACACGTATACGGCCCGATACCAGAATCTCTACGGTATACCCTTTCTCGCCACTCTCACGGCAAAAGGTATAGGTTGATGCAGCATTACTATTCAACATGCCATTGGGACGAAAATATATCTCACCGTCATCACCTGAGTTGGTCAACTCAGTCTCGACGACTCTTAATGTCGTCCTGTTATTGCCAGCCGTATTATCCGCCTCGGCAATCGTTAAAGTATCGCCCTTACTGCCGTCGCTGCGAGTTAAGAAAATAAAGTTTTGACGGCGTGAAGCCTCCGAGCGAGCATACTTTGCCGCCACAACCACCGCCTCAACATCGGCGTCGAAACGCTGTCGCTCAATCATGTTGCTGAAGGCAGGAATACCCACTGCACTGACAATACCCAAGATTGCCAGCGTCACTAGTAGCTCGATTAACGAGAGGCCCTGTTGCCGTTGCTTATTCATACCCACCCTATTGCTATTCAATTAGCCAAATATTGTTTTTCTATCACCTTACTGTACAAAACAGGCATCTGATTTACCGTTAGCAAATGACCAACGGTCAGTAGAACGCGACTAAGGGTTAATACCTACACAAAAGCGTGAGGCAGTTCAAAGCCTCTCCCATAAACGACAAAACCCCGCAGCAATAAATCCTGCGGGGTTTTGTTATTTCCTACCTTGGGACCTGTTATTTAGCGCCGGCTACAACTGCACCACCCGTAATTCCTTCGGCATTGAGAAGGTCACATCCTCGGGCTCACCGAGTATGTCTTCGGCGGCCTCAGCACCCAGGGCCTGCAACCCCTTAATCACTGCTTGGACCAGAATCTCTGGTGCCGATGCTCCGGCGGACACACCGATTGATGTTTTGCCGTTTAACCAGCCATCGTCAATATCATCTACAGAATCAATCAGGTGAGCCTCAACCCCCATGCGAGTCGCAAGCTCTGCCAAGCGATTCGAGTTTGAGCTATTAGGTGAGCCGACCACCAGCACCAAATCGCACTCGCGGGCCAGCGTCTTTATTGCGTCTTGCCGGTTCTGAGTGGCATAGCAGATATCGTCGGTACGTGGCGCTGCCAAGCTAGGAAAACGCTGCAACAGGGTTTCTACCACCTTGGCGGTATCGTCCATTGACAGCGTTGTTTGGGTAACATAGCTCAAGCTATCGGGATTATTGACCGATAACGCCATGGCCTGCTCTGGATCTTCCACCAGATAGATGGCACCACCATTGCTGTCATCAAACTGCCCCATGGTACCAATCACCTCGGGGTGGCCGCGGTGACCAATGAGAATACACTCATTGCCCTGACGACTGGCGCGCACCACCTGCATATGCACCTTGCTGACCAGCGGGCAGGTGGCATCAAACACCTTCAAACCGCGACGATCGGCTTCCATTCGCACTGATTTTGCAACACCGTGGGCGCTGAAAATAACAATACAGTCGTCCGGCACCTCATCGAGCTCTTCGACGAAGATGGCCCCACGATCACGTAGGTTATCTACAACAAATTTATTATGTACGACCTCATGGCGGACATAAATTGGTGCGCCGAACATGTCCAGGGCACGGTTAACAATCTCAATAGCGCGGTCAACTCCGGCACAGAAACCACGGGGGTTGGCCAATTTAATCTTCATGACGGCCACCAAGGAGCAGAGAGTAAATATTAAGCAACGTCGACTATTTCCACATCGAAGGTAATCGTTTTACCGGCCAATGGGTGATTGAAATCGACCTCAACCACCTCATCGGTAATCCGCTTGACCACGCCGGGCAATTCAGACTGACTGGCATCGGCAAAGCTCAACATCAGGCCCAGCTCCAATTCCATATCCTTAAATTGCTCGCGCGGAAAGGTTTGCACATTGTTGGGGTTGGGTTGACCAAAAGCCCCCTCTGGGGTCACCTCGGCGCTGTGCTTATCACCGGCTTTGAGGCCCACCAAAGCCGCCTCGAAGCCTGACAACAGGGTGCCATCGCCCATGGTAAAGCTGCCGGGATGCCCGCGTTCAAGCGTCGAGTCGATAACATTGCCATCGGGCAGAGTAAGTGTGAAATGAAGAGTCACCTTCGAATCTTTTGCAATCAATACTGCTGACATAACCAAACCTCTATTTTAGCTGCGACCGAATGGGCAGCAAACACTTATGCTGTTGCCTCGTCACTGTGACGAAAGCTATCGATAATCAACATCGCTGCACCGACACAAATACCGCTGTCGGCAATATTAAACGCAGGGAAATAACGCCCGCCATAGTGCACCGAGATAAAGTCGACGACATAACCCAGCATGGCTCGGTCGATCAGATTGCCAATCGCGCCACCCAGAATCAATGCCAAACTACAGGCCAGCCACGTTTGCTGAGCGGGTAATCTGAATAACCATACAGCAATAACGACGCTGACGATGGCGGCGATGGCGGTAAAAAACCAACGCTGCCAGCCACCGGCATCACTGAGAAAGCTAAAGGCAGCACCCTCGTTGTGGGCCAGCATCAAATTGAACCAAGAGGTAATCTCAACCGGACGTAAATAGGCCAGCTCGGTGCTGGCTAAAAACTTACTGTACTGGTCGAGAATAATCACTATTGCCGCCAGGGCAAACCAAAACCACTTCATTGATGCATGCTCTGCTGTATTATTATTCGCCGCGCCAACAATGCTGGCGCGACCATCAAATCTCAACGCTTAAGCAAAACTTCGCGTTTCGCCCTCACCTTCGATGTTATCAACACAGCGAGTACACAGCGTCTCATGCGCTGCTACCGTGCCGACGGTGTCACTGTGGTGCCAGCAGCGCTCACACTTTTCGGCCTCACTGGCCACAACACTCAGTTTCAGGCCTTCGATATCCGTCGCCACCGAGCTGTCATCGGCCTCAGCAAGACTGCGTACGGTTGCCTTCGAGGTGATTAAGACAAACCGGAGTTCATCACCCAGGGTTTCGAGTAAGGGCTGGAAGGTATCGTCGCAGTACAGAGTAACCTCTGCCTTCAGTGAGCCACCCACTTCCTTACGACGCTGCTCCAACTCTTTGTTGACGGCGATCTTGACCTGTTTCACCTGCGCCCAATAATCACGACCCAGCGCGTCATTATCCGACATCGGAATCAAGCCCTGATACCACTCTTCCAAGAACACGGACTCACCACGTTCGCCTGGAATAAACGGCCAAATCTCCTCGGCGGTAAAACTACAAATAGGCGCCAACCACCGTACTAATGCCTCGGTAATCAGATAAAGCGCAGTCTGACACGAGCGACGCGCCAGGCTGTTTTCGCCGGTGGTGTACTGGCGATCCTTGATGATGTCGAGATAGAAACCACCCATGTCGACGGCACAGAAGTTATGGATCTTCTGATAAATCATGTGGAACTGATAGTTATCAAAGGCTTCGATCAGCTCTTGCTGTAATTCGTGGGCACGATCCACCGCCCAGCGATCGAGGGCAATCATCTGATCGGCCTCAACCTGGTTTACCGCCGGGTCAAAGCCCTCTAGGTTCGATAACAGGAAGCGAGAGGTGTTACGAATACGACGATAGGAGTCGGCGGTACGCTTGAAGATCTCATCACTGGCGCGCATTTCACTGCGATAATCGGTCGCCGCCACCCATAGGCGCAAGATATCGGCACCGAGGCTGTTGGTCACCTGCTGAGGCGGAATAACATTACCCAGCGACTTCGACATCTTCTGGCCTTTCTCGTCGACCACAAAACCGTGGGTCATACAGGTCTTGTATGGCGCGCTGCCGTTGATTGCAGTGGCGGTCAACAGTGATGATTGGAACCAGCCGCGGTGTTGGTCAGAGCCCTCAAGATAGAGATCAGCGGGATAGGTCAGTTCCTTGTTCTTGCTCAGTGTCGCCGCATGGGTGACACCGGAATCAAACCAAACATCGAGGGTATCAACCACCTTATCGTAATCCCCAGCCTCATCGCCTAACAGCGTCTCAGGCTCGAGATCGAACCAGGCATCGATGCCACGTTGCTCGATCAACTGGGCAACCTCTTCGATCAACCGAGGTGTTTCAGGGTGTAGCTCAGCGGTTTGCTTGTTGATAAACAAGGCAATGGGCACACCCCAGGTGCGCTGGCGGGAAATACACCAGTCTGGGCGGTCATTAATCATGCTGTCGATACGTGCCCGGCCCCACTCGGGCAACCACTCGGTCTTTTCTACCTCAGCTAATGCCTGATCGAGCAGACCATTCTGACGCATACCAACAAACCACTGCGGTGTGGCGCGGAAGATAATCGGGCTCTTATGACGCCAGCAATGTGGATAACTGTGTTCGAACTTGCTGTGTGACAACAACTTACCGCGGCCTTCCAGCTCTTCGATAACACTGCTGTTAGCCTTAAACACGTGCTGGCCGGCAAAGATCTCGGTGTCCGGTAGATAAACACCGTTGGCGCCAACGGGGTTATAAACCTCGATGCCGTTTTGCTGACAGACCACGAAATCTTCCTGGCCGTGTGCCGGTGCTGTATGGACGCAGCCGGTACCTGCATCGGTGGTGACGTGATCACCAAGTAATACAGGCACCTGCTTGTCATAGAACGGGTGCTGCAATAATTGCTTTGCAAGAACGCCGCCCTTGGCGCGCCCCACAATGTCTGTGCTGTCGAAGCCACAGCGCGAAGCGACAGACTCAACCAGGGCTTCGGCCAAGACTAAGTAGCGGTCATCGGCCTTAACCAATGCATAGTCAACCTCACCACCCAGGCTGACCGCTAGGTTGGCTGGCAGAGTCCAAGGTGTGGTCGTCCAGATAACAATTTCGATATCGGCACTGATATCGCTGCCAAAGGCCCTGGCAACCGCCGCTTGATCAACAGCGGTAAAAGCCACGTCGATAGAAGGCGAGACCTTGTCTTTATACTCAACTTCGGCCTCAGCCAGAGCAGAGGTACAGTCAAGGCACCAGTGTACTGGCTTGAAGCCTTTACTCAGGTGGCCGTTGGTGGCGATCTTACCTAACGAGCGAACAATATCCGCCTCGAAATTGAAGTCCATGGTGAGGTATGGCTTCTCCCAATCCCCCAAGACGCCAAGTCGCTTAAAATCTGTGCGCTGGCCATCGACCTGCTTGGCGGCATATTCGCGGCACTTCTGACGGAAGGTGGCGGCATCAACTTTGACGCCGGCCTTGCCGACTTTTTTCTCGACGTTAAGCTCTATTGGCAAACCATGACAGTCCCAACCAGGCACATAAGGTGCGTCATAGCCGCTCAGTGTCTTAGACTTGATGATAATGTCTTTGAGTATCTTATTAACCGCGTGGCCAATGTGAATATTGCCGTTGGCGTACGGAGGGCCATCGTGCAAAATAAACTGTTCACGACCGGCCATACGCTGACGAATTTTTTGATAGAGCTGGGTAGATTGCCACTGCTCTAACATTTTAGGTTCGCGGTTAGCCAAGCTTGCCTTCATCGGAAACTTGGTTTGTGGCAGATTCAGTGTCGCTTTATATTCACTCATCGATATTCACACTTTGCTGATACTAATTAACGTAAAATCTAACGGCGGATTATCCCGCCGCTATACCTGTTGCAGTTTAAGACTGCAAACCAAAATACTGACGGCCGACGTCGATATCGGCCTTGATGTTCTTTTCTAATTCGGCCAGAGAATCAAATTTCTTCTCTTCACGAATCTTCTTGCGGAAGACAACGCTGATCATCTTGCCGTATAAGTTGCCACTGAAGTCCAATAAATGGGCCTCCAAAATAGCCTTAATACCGTCATCGACGGTTGGTCTGGTGCCAACATTCACCACTGCCGGCACTGGCCCGTCGGCAACACCAAGTACCTCGGCGGCATAAACACCGGAAAGCGGCGCCCGCAACCGATGCAACTGCAAATTAGCCGTCGGAGCACCGAGGGTACGCCCCAACTGCCGACCATAAACAACCTTACCTGTAATCGAAAACGGTCGACCATATAACTCATCAACCAGGGCAAAATCACTGTCGGCAAGGGCTTGTCTGATGCGGGTACTGCTGACACGCTCATCCTGCACCTGCAAGGTCGATGTATTCACCACCTCATAACCGTAGACCTCACCCGCTGCTTTGAGCACCTCAAAATCGCCCTCACGATCATGACCAAAACGTAAATCGTCACCGACGACCAGGTATTGAATACCCAGGCCATCGACAAATACCTGTTTGATAAAGTCCTGCGCCGACATCAGCCTAAAGCTGTCGTTAAAACTGATTCGCAGCACAAAATCCACCCCCAGCTGACTCAGGGCTTGGAATTTTTCACGGAAGCTCATCAGCCGTGATGGCGCCTCTAACGGGGCAAAATACTCGCGCGGCAAGGGTTCGAAAACCACAACGACCGTCGGTAAACCAAGTTCTTTGCCTTTATCCAATAATTGCCTAAGCACCGCCTGATGACCATGGTGAACGCCATCGAAAGCGCCTATTGTCGCCACGCAACCGCGGTGGCGGGGACGCAAATTATGAAGACCGCGAATTAATTCCATCATCAGGCTCGTATTCAATAAGGGGCGGAATTATACCCCACTAAGCGCGCCGCCTCTATAGCTAGCATTGAACTCGCTGACCACACAGACAAAAGCGCCGATTAGGCCGCTCGGTAATGGCGTACTTTCGCCCCTGACAGCGCCAATACCACAAGGTAGACCGCCGCTCCCAAGGCACAGAGCAGCAACACAGAGCCAGCTCTCTGGTACCAAGCCAGAGTCGCCATATCACCGATAACAGGCAACAATGCGTAGAGCGCCACTGCCATTGCGATACTGGCAGCGACGCTGCGCATAACACTATGCCAAAAGAGGCTGCTCCACTGATAGACCTGATCAGCTAATAACCCACGCCACAGCCACATCACATTGAGCATAGCCGCCACTGACGTCGCCAGCGCCAAGCCGACGTGTCCTATCTGCCAGTAATAATACAGCGGCGCAACAAAAAGGATGTTAAGCACCATATTGGCGACCATGGCCTTGATACCAATTTTCACCGGCGTCTTGGTGTCCTTGCGGGCGTAATAGCCTGGCGCCAGCACCTTGATCAACATAAACGCCGACAACCCCAACGCATAGGCACGAAGACTATAACTCGACATCGTCACATCGTCGGCGGTTAAGGCGCCGTATTGAAACAGGGCAATCAAGATCGGTTCGGCCAGCACCATTAAGGCTGCCGTGGCTGGCAGGGCAATAAACAGCACGGTACGGGTTGCCCAACTCAGCGTATTGGCAAAGGCCTGCTGGCCTTTATCGGCATGGATACGTGACAGCGAGGGCAAAATCACCGTTGCCACAGCGATACCAAACACCCCCAACGGCAACTCAGTAAGTCGGTCGGAGTAATACAACCAGGAGACACTCCCCGTTGGCAATAACGAGGCCAGCACCGTATCGAGCAATAAATTGATCTGACTGACAGAGACTCCGAACAATGCCGGAATCATCAGCGTCATGATTTGGCGAACGCCCTCGTCCTTGGTGTCCCATATGGGCCGAGGCAACAGCTTTAAGCGCAACAGAAACGGCAGCTGAAATAATAGCTGTACCAAACCCGCCACCAACACTCCCCAGGCCAGGGCAAAAGCCGGCTGTTCCATCGAGGGAGCATAGAAGATGGCTGCTGCGATTAACGACAGATTCAACAGTACTGGGGTAATCGCTGGCACCGCAAAGCGGCCGTAACTGTTAAGAATAGAGCCGGCAAGGCCGGTCATCGAGATGAGAAACAAATACGGAAAGGTGATACGAATGAGTTCAACCGTTAGCTGATACTTCTGCTCGTCGACGGTAAAACCGGGGGCAAAAACGGCGGCGATCACCGGTGCCGCAAAAATACCCACCGCCGTCAGCACCAGTAAGATACCGCCGAGCACACCGCTGACTCGATCAATCAGCGCCCTGACGGCGCTGTGACCATGTTGGGTTTGATACTCTGACAACACCGGTACAAAGGCCTGGGAAAAAGCACCCTCGGCAAAGAGTCTGCGTAAAAAATTGGGAATTTTAAAAGCGACAAAAAAAGCATCTGCGCCGTTGCCAGCACCAATAAACAGAGCAAAACAGACATCCCGGGCCAGGCCTAATACGCGCGATAGCATGGTCATCACGCCAACCACGGCGCTCGAACGCAGCAATCCGCTGTTTTTCGCCACGGTCTTCTTTTCTACCTGCTGATCACTCAAGCCCTGTTCCTTTAATAAACGGTTTCACACCGATAGATAACTAAAATGCAGCGGCTCATAGTTGATATGGCAACCACCGTCAGGCAGATTAACATGTTCGCTGCGATAGAGTACAAGCTGGCTCACACCAAGAGAAAAACCATCGAGGTACTCATCGGGCAACGGCAAGTCACCGGCCCTGCCACGCAGCAGGGTGATATGAGGCCTGAAAGCTCGCCCGTCATTGCATTCAGCGATGAGACCGGAGGCCGTTAATAACGCTGTCAGTTGCTGGCGTAATCCCATCAATGGGTCACAGGACAGCGGTTCAAACGCCAGAATTTTTGGTGTGAACGCCGCCAGACTGTTGGCGTCAAAGTCGATATTGAAACAGCACTCACTTTCTAACCGTTTCATTATTTCGATAACCGGCTCGGCACTGTGCTGCTCGCCTAAAAAGGCCAATGTAAGATGCAGCTGGTGCTGCGGTATCCAGCGTCCAACCGCCTCGTCGCCGTACTGCTGATGTGCCTGCAGCAACTGAGCAGCCAAATCGGGCCGCAGTGGAATGGCAATAAATAGCCGCATCAACCCCAGGCCTGCTGTAGTCGCTCGGCATTCAGCTGCAGCCATTGCAGGGCAATAATAGTGCTGGCGTTATTTAATCGGCCCTGGGCCAACAGCGTCATTGCCTGCTGACGCGGGACTATGTGTAGCCGAATATCTTCATTCTCACTGTCCAAGCCGTGCAGACCACCCATAGAGGCGGCATCGATACGGCCACAGAATAATTCGATGTACTCGCTACAGGCACCGGGGCTGGGGAAGTAGCCGGCGATATGCTCTACCGCTAACACCTCGGCACCGGCCTCCTCTTCTGACTCACGGCAGGCGACATCCTGCGCTGTCTCGCCGGGTTCGATAATACCGGCGACGATTTCCAACAGCCAGGGTGTTGATGGCTCACCGCTGGGCAGCGTTGCCGCCAGCGCACCGACACGAAACTGCTCGACCAAGGCAACGCTGTCACTCTGCGGGTCAAACAGTAATATCGCCGCGGCATTGCCCCGCTCAAACAGTTCACGATCAAAGCTGTCACTCCAACCGCCGGCAAATAGTCGGTGCCTGATGCGATGACTGACGAAATCAAAAAAGCCTGAGTGCAGTGTTTCGCTACCCACTATTTCTGCATCGCCGCAGCCCAGCTGGCCAATCAGTTCGGTGTTATCCACAGCCATTAACCCCCCCCTATAACGTTGGCATATTCATACAGCGCCTGCAGAATTTTCATCTCGGCCTCATTTTCGTTACCGCTGGCCAGCTGTTCTATCGACAGCATATAGTCATCGAAGGTATAGGAGCCACCGCCGTTGGGGTCCATCAGCCGCATCTCTCTGAACTCCTGCCACTGCTGATGCTCGGGCATGGTCAGTGTCTGTGGATAGTTTCGGGCACGAAAACGCAGCAGCATTTCCTGCAATCGTGGGTCATCGAAACTAAAACGCGCCTCGGCCAGCGCGATGGCCGGCATCGACCGAATCTGGCGCATGGTGTTCTTGTCATCGCTGCTAAAAAAGCCACCGCTGTACAACATGAAATCTGGGTCCGTCACGGCAGCGAACTCTCTGGGCTGGCTGTAAACAGACAACAGCTTGGCCTTGATGGCCGCAATATCCAGCGAGCGTAAAAGCTTAAAGTTCTGCCGGTAGGCGTTAATATCGTGGCCGAGTCGCTCAGCCATTGCCGCATCCTCGGTAAACATCTTCGCTGGGCCAATCATCGGGCTCTTATTCAAATGAATACTCTTCAACGCCGGCCGCTCTATCCCTGCCGGCAAATCCCGCGCGGGGGTATACAGCCACTGCTGAATCTCCTCGGCGGACATATCCATCAGCAATTGCGGGTGTTGCAATAGGTCGAAGCAGACCACCTCGTTTTTATTACTCGGGTGAGTCATCAGCGGCACAACCAAAGAGATATTGCCACGCAAACCGCCAAACATCCCCGAGACATTAAACAGCGGCGTCAATGTATTGACGTCGACCAGCTTGGCAACCTCGTGCTTATTACGCAGTTTAAAGGCGTAGTCGAACAGCTTGGGCTGCTTGTCTTTGATGAGTTTGGCCATGGCAATGGTGGCATAGACATCGCTTAACGCATCGTGGGCATTCTCATGGCTGATACCATTGGCGGCGGTTAACTCCTCCAGACGAAAACTGGCCAGGCCATCTTCTTTGCTGGGCCAAACAATACCCTCAGGGCGCAGCGCATAGGTCATTCTCACCACGTCGATCAGATCCCAGCGACTGTTGCCGTTTTGGTATTCACGACTATAGGCGTCGATGAAATTTCGATAGAAGCTGTGCCGGGTGACCTCATCGTCAAAACGAATACTGTTATAGCCGACACTGCAGGTATTGGGCACCGACATTTCAGCCTCGATCAAACCCATAAATTCAGACTCACAAGCGCCCTTGGCCAAACAGAGCTGCGGCGTCACTCCGGTAATCAAACAAGCCTCTGGGCTGGGCAAAAAGTCATCGGCCGGCTTGCAGTACCACATCATCGGCTTGCCAATAATATTTAAGTCCATGTCGGTACGAATAGCGGCAAACTGGCTGGGACGGTCCTTGGCGGGATTGATGCCAAAGGTCTCGTAGTCGTGCCAAAGAAAGGTGGGGGTACTCATAAATTACCGCTTCCATTGCTTAGAAGAAGAATTGCCAGATAAAAAAACAAAAAAGCCGCAGTGACTATATCACAGCGGCCTCTTTTGCGATGACGAATAAAACAGAAGTTTTACTCGTTAAACACCTGCTTACTTCACTTCTAAGATCTGCTCTTCAATCTTTTGCTTCCAGATTCTTGGGCCAGATTCGTGCGCATTATCGCCGCGGCTATCGACGGCGACAGTCACTGGCATATCGACCACATCGAATTCGTAAATGGCTTCCATTCCCAGCTCGGGGAAACCGACAACCTCGGCATGTTTCACCGCCTTCGATACCAGGTAGGCTGCACCGCCGACGGCCATCAGATAGCTCGACTTGTTGTCTTTGATCGCCTCGATAGCCGTTGGGCCACGCTCAGCCTTACCAATCATGCCCATCAAGCCGGTCTGTTCGATAATTTGACGGGTGAACTTGTCCATCCGCGTTGCCGTTGTTGGGCCAGCGGGGCCAACAGCCTCGTCACGCACCGGGTCGACGGGGCCGACGTAGTAGATAAAGCGGCCTTTAAGGTCGACCGGCAACTCTTCGCCGTTATCGAGCATCTCGACCATTTTCTTGTGGGCGGCATCGCGGCCAGTTAGCATCTTACCGTTAAGCAGCAAGGTATCGCCGCTGTTCCAGCTTTCCATTTCCGCCTGGGTAATATCCTGCAGATTGACGCGCTTGGCATCGCCACCTTCGCGGCTGATCTCAGGCCACTCGTCGAGGCTGGGTGGGGTTTGCAAAGCAGCGCCCGAGCCGTCTAAAACAAAGTGCGCGTGGCGAGTCGCGGCACAGTTAGGAATCATACACACCGGCAGTGAGGCAGCGTGAGTCGGCGCGTCCATGATTTTAATGTCGAGCACTGTGGTTAGGCCGCCCAAGCCCTGAGCACCGATGCCCAACTGGTTGACCGCATCCATGATTTCAAGACGCAGCTCTTCCACACGGTTTTGCGGGCCACGCTCACGCAACTCATGAATATCGATAGGGTCCATCAGCGACTCTTTCGCCATGACCGCGGCTTTCTCTGCGGTACCGCCAATGCCTATGCCCAACATACCCGGTGGACACCAGCCAGCTCCCATGGTCGGCACGGTCTTCTTCACCCAATCGACGATGGAGTCCGATGGGTTCAACATCACCATCTTAGACTTGTTCTCGGAGCCGCCACCCTTGGCCGCCACCTGAATATCAACGGTATTACCCTCGACAATCTCGTAGTGAATAACCGCTGGCGTGTTGTCCTTGGTATTTTTACGCGCGCCGGCCGGGTCGGCCAGAATAGAGGCGCGCAGAACGTTATCCGGGTGCGTATAGGCGCGACGAACACCCTCGTTAATCATATCGGTAACAGACAGTGTCGAATCCCACTGCACATCCATACCGACCTTACAGAAAACGGTGACAATACCGGTGTCCTGACAAATCGGGCGCTTGCCCTCGGCACACATGCGCGAATTGATCAGAATTTGAGCCATCGCATCCTTGGCCGCTGGCGACTCTTCGCGCAGATAAGCCTCGTGCACACCCTGAATAAAATCGAGTGGATGGTAATAAGAGATGTACTGCAGCGCATCTGCGACGCTGTCGATCAAGTCATCTTGACGAATAATAGTCATGCGAAGAACTCCTTAGCCAGAACCATAACAGTGTCTACTCACTGCTAATTATTATCAATTACCCCCCGCCAGGACACCTCAAACAGGACGATCACATACACGGGAAGAACTTTTGCGCGGCATTGTACACCAATATCGTCAGCTCGGCTGCATTCGTCAGCGCTTAACAAACACATTGGCACGACAACGAAAAGTTCATTGTGCGCATATCAGCTATGCTCAAAAAGCATTGGTCGGCTATATTAAGCTTACTTAATATGAAGTTAAGCTATTTATACCCAACTACCCGAGGTTATCCATGACAGCCCACCCCCGTCGCATCGCCGCCGTATTGGCCACCGCCGCCACCTTGCTGACCACCCATGCCAGTGCCAGCGACTGGTCTTACCAGGCCGAAATCTATCTACAGGGTACCAATATCAAGGGTGATACCACCATCGGACTCCCTTTCAATAACCGCACTACTGAAGTAGACCTCGACAGCGGTGATATTTTCAGTAACCTCGACATGGGCGGCATGTTTCGCTTCGAGGCGCTGAATAACAGTACCAACTGGGGTGTGATGGTCGACTATGCGTTTATGGATTTGGGGCCTGATGCATCCGGACCCTTAGGGGAGGATATTGATGCCAGTATTCGCCAGGGTGTATTAGAGGCGCTGGCCTTCAAACGTTTCCAGCTAGAGGGCAGCAGCATCGATTACTTCGGCGGTATTCGCTGGTGGGATAATGATATCGACCTCAAATTCAATGGCCCAGCTAATACCAAGATTAGCGTCGAAGAGGACTGGGTCGATGCCGTGGTCGGTGCCCGCTGGTTGAAACCGTTAAATGAGCGCTGGACGTTGATGGCCAAGGGCGACGTCGGAGGCTTTGGTCTGTCATCGAATTTCACCTCCAATCTAGCCGTCGGTGCCCACTACAAGATGACCGACAGCCTCAGCCTCGATTTACAATACAAGGCGGTTTACGTGGACTATGAGACTGGCAGCCAAGGCGAATCCGGTTATTTTGCCTACGACACCTGGACCCACGGCCCCATTATTGGCCTGATCTATAATTTCTAACTCCGCCACTGAAAGCAACGCAATAAAAAGCCGAGGCTATTAACCTCGGCTTTTTTGTCTCTGCCTGTAGCGCTCATTCAGCACTATCCGCCTGTTTTTTGCTCCAGTGCAGCCAAGCGCTGATTGACCTGCTTGCGATAGCCATTGAACGAGGCCACCCATTCATCGTGATCTTTCAATCGCTTATCAACAGAGGCATTAGTGCTCTTCAGCTTGTTATCGGCATCCACCAACTGACGCATCTGTTGCTGCTGCTCATCGAGGGCCTGCTGCAACGAATCGACAGCCAAACTCACGGCCAACGATTGATCGGCAACATTATTAAGCTTGGCCTGATTCTGATTAGCCGTATCGACAGTCTTCTTCAGGTTGGCCAGCTTGGTTTTTAACTCACCCTGCAGCGTCTTAACTTGCTTCGCCTGGGTGCTCAATTGACCACTGCTTGCCTTGCTTGTCTTCACCAAACTGTTGCGAGCCGCCCACAGTTTGTCGATTTCTTTAAAGTTAACATCGAGCTGCTTGCCCATTTCACTGATCTTTATGCGCATCATATCGGTGGACTCGCTCATCGATTCATCGGTCGATAACAGCTTGTTTTCCAATGACACCAAACGCGCATCCGCCTGGTTTAAATCTTTAATCGTCAATTGAATTTGCTGATAGAGAAAAACCGCCCCCGCGCTGCTCAATAAAGCCAGCAATAGCGCCAAAATGGCCGCCGTCATCCAAAAGCCACCGCCGGATTCGCCGCTGGCCGCCACGGTTTGTTGGGGCCGTGAAGGCGCTGCAGTCTTTGTCGATGCCGCTGTTTTTGCCTGAGCAGGCTTTCGCGCTCTTACCTTCGCCGCGGCAGTGACTCTTACATCATCACTGTCTGGCACCATGCTGGGTATATCGAGTAAGTCGTCATTTTCCTTCTTCGGCATTGCGATTCCTTAAACCTTCAATAAAGCTAATATACCCGCCAAATTACCAGTATTCAGCGCTCAACGCCATATTGTTCGTCAGCCAACCTCGATGAATCGTCAAAACTAACGATTGATTAAAAAACGTACCATTGGCAGCCTGCTAAACTTCTGCTAGCTTATTCACTGTCTGGCGAAACCACATAATTAAGGATGAATACTCATGGCTTTTGAACTACCGGCTCTACCCTATGCAATCGATGCACTTCAGCCCTATATCTCTCAAGAGACCCTGGAGTATCATTACGGTAAACACCACAACACCTATGTGCAGAAACTCAATGGTTTGGTGCCCGGCACTGAGTTTGAGGGCAAAAGCCTGGAAGACGTCGTCAAAACTGCCAGCGGCGGGGTTTTTAACAATGCCGCGCAAATATGGAACCACACCTTTTACTGGAACAGCCTCAGCCCCAATGGCGGCGGCGAGCCGGCAGGCGCCGTGGCTGACGCCATCAATGCCAGCTTTGGCTCCTTTACTGAGTTTAAAGAGGCGTTTACCAACTCCGCCATCAACAACTTTGGCTCCAGCTGGACCTGGCTGGTCAAAAACAGCGATGGCAGCCTGGCCATCGTCAATACCAGCAATGCTGCAACCCCATTAACCGACAGCAGTGTCACCCCGGTATTAACCCTCGATTTATGGGAACATGCCTATTACATCGATTACCGTAACGCCCGCCCTAATTATATCGAAGCCTTCTGGGCCCTGGTCAACTGGGATTTTGTCAACGCCAACATGGGCTGATCGCTAACCGGCAGACAATAAAAAAACCGAGCACTTGGCTCGGTTTTTTTATTTTTGCAAGGACGCTCTCACCACTGACGATTAAACAGCTGGCTGTAATTGTGGGTTACCGGCAAAAACAACCTGGGCGACACCGTCGCTTAATTGGCTGGCCACCGTCGAGTCGACGCTGAAGTGGCTCTTGGCAATATACCATTGACCATCAATACGTCGATAACCATCACGGTAACAGCCACCCAATTGCGTCAGGCTGTTTTCCTGGGTATTCACCAGGTAGTAGAACAAGCCCCACTCGGCCTCGGCGGTATCCTCATCGATTATTGTAATCTGCGGGTTCTGCGCATGGTGCATCTCGACCATATAATCGTGATTACCCACCTGATCAAACAGTGCCACCAGCTGATCGCGATGACTGAAACGCCCCACAGCCCCGTAATCGATATCGACACTCTGCTCGACAAAACAGTCCCGGATTTGCTCAACCTGTTTCTGATCGCAGGCCGCCAAATACCTGGCCTTTAGCTGCTTAATCGCCTCAATGGCTTCGAGCTTGGCAATGCGCTGCTCTAACGATGATGGTTGCGCTGACATAAAACGGCCCTAACGGTATTCTGCTTTTAAAAGGTCTGGCGCCAGCTGACGAATCATACTCAGCACGCCCTGCTTCCAGTCTACCCGAGTCTCGCCGAGTAAACTGTGCATTTTAGTGGTATCGATGGCCAGCGTGCCAAAGGCCGTTGCCGACTCATTGAATGTCGGCTCGAAGCCTGTCAGCTCTGTCAGGTATTCACACCACTGTTCAATAGATGTCGAGTCGCTGCCGCCAAAATTAACCGTCACAGCCTCAACACTGGCGGCGTCAAACAGTGCCGGGATTTTCTCGATATAGTCGCAGCTGTGTAGCAGGTTATAGGCGTTAGGGCGATCAGGGTGTACATCGATAGCCATGCCCTGCTGCATCATTAGCAGGTGGAAGAAGGGCCAGCCACCGTTGTCGCCATAGGGCACACTCAAACGAGCAATAATCACCGGCACATTAAATTCTTTGGCGGCAAAGCGGGCAACGGATTCGGCGGCAATCTTACTGATCGAATAGGTCGGGAACATTGCGCGATGATTGTCACCCAGTGGCGAATCCTCACTGCGTAATTCACCACCGGCATACTCATAGACAGCCGTCGATGAGAAATGTACAAAGGCTTTAACACCGCGACAGGCCGAGATTAACCGCCCCACACCCTCTGCGTTAGCTTGTAAGTCATAGTCAAACTTTCCGGTCTTAACCACCGCATAGTTCAACACATAATCTAAATCGTTAGGGATTAACGACTTTAAATCATCACTGGCGAAATCGGCCTTAATACACTCAACACCCTTCGCCTCTAGGGCAGCCAACTGTTTTTTATCACTGAATCGGGCAATAGCAATGACCTGATTGTGTTCAAGCAATGCATCGATAACAGGTCCTGCTACCTGGCTGGTCGGCCCCGCCACTAATATTTTTTGCCCTTTAAATGCAACTATCGGCTTCATAACATTACCTTTTTAATCCATGCTCAAACGAGTCAATAAAGACTGATGACGATATAACTGTTGAATAAGATTGTAGCCAGCAAGCCGGTAAAACAGACCACCTAACTGGGTGAGCCCTGGGTTTGCTATTAAATCGACAGATTTGAACTATGCTTTAGCAAACTAACCGGCTGATTTCACACTTATAATTGCGTGTCATAAAACCGTCACTGAATGGCGGTTACACTGACCCAAAATCGACGACAAAAGATGACTATGCAGCAGAAAAAAACTGACAACAAAATGCCCGCCGCCCCCTTACGCAGAACCAAGATTCTCGCCACCCTGGGGCCTGCCACCGATGACGATCATAAGATACGCCAGCTGATAAGCGCTGGCGCTAATATATTCCGCCTCAACTTCTCCCATGGCGATGCCGACGACCATCGCTTGCGTGCCAAACTGATTCGTCAATACGCCGATGAACTCGATGCCACCGTCGCCATCCTGGGGGATTTGCAGGGGCCCAAAATACGCATCGCCCGCTTCGAGCAAGACAGCATCGTACTAAAAGAAGGCGACCTGTTTACCCTCGATACACAATACGACAAGACCGCAGGCAACCAACAGATTGTCGGTGTTGACTACCCACCACTGGCGGCGCAGGTTGGTCCCGCCGACCACCTCTTACTAGACGATGGTCGCGTTGTGTTAATCGTCGATTCGGTTGAGGGCAGTGCGGTCAAATGCCATGTCAGCATCGGCGGCAAGCTCTCCAACAACAAAGGCTTAAACCGTCTGGGTGGCGGCCTTGCCGCAGACGCTCTAACCCCTAAAGACAAACAGGATATCAAGCTTGCCGCCGAACTGCGCTGCGACTACGTCGCAGTCTCCTTCCCGGGGTCCGCCGATGACCTAGAACAGGCGCGACAATTATTGCACAATGAGGGTTGTGTTGCTGGCATCGTCGCCAAGATCGAACGGGCCGAGACCGTACACGACCTCGACCTACTAGAAAGCATGATTATTGCCAGCGATGCGGTCATGGTGGCCCGCGGCGACCTCGGAGTCGAAATAGGCGATGCCGAATTAATCGGCGTACAAAAACATATGATTCTGCGCGCCCGCCAACTCAATCGCTGCGTCATCACCGCCACCCAGATGATGGAGTCAATGATAGAAAACCCGATGCCCACCCGGGCCGAGGTGTTTGATGTGGCCAACGCCATTATCGATGGTACCGATGCAGTCATGCTGTCGGCAGAAACCGCCGCCGGCAAGCACCCGGTGGCAGCTGTTGAAGCCATGGCCAGAACCTGCATCGGTGCCGAAAAACAAGTCAGCGCCAACGACATCAATTTCCAGGGCGTGCTTAGCTTCGATCGAATCGATCAGTCCATTGCCATGGCCGCTATTTATGCTGCCAACCATACCAAGTCTGTTAGCGCGATAGTGTGCCTAACCGAATCGGGGTCGACGCCGCTGTGGATGTCGCGCTACACCTCAGAGCTACCTATCTATGCGCTGTCGCCCAACCACGGTAGCTGTGGCAGAATGTGTATGATGAGCGGTGTCCATCCGCACGAATTTCGCCATCACGAAGCCGACGGTGACATCGAAACCTGCGCCATCAAAGAGCTGGTCAACATCGGTAAGATTAACAGCGGCGACAAAGTCATCATCACCCACGGTGATGTCGTCGGCCAACATGGCGGCACTAACACACTACGTATCATTACGGCTAGTTAAATAGCTTAATTTGCCAATATATGGCTAAGCGTTTGATCTGTATTTTAACCTGTTGATATTCTGATCACAGAATCCAGCAGGTTAAATTCGACCTGAAAAAATAGTTAAAATTCAAGCCTTATAATTCAATTCATTTTCCCTATAATACGCCTCCTTTCAACGGCAGCAGTTTACCGCTGTCATCCACCGCTTAAAGTTGTTCAGTGGAGAACAAAGTGATCGTATTTACCATTACCAATAATGAAAGCCATGAAGTTTATGTTGGCACTGCCAGAAACACTGCAGAGGAAAAATGGTCACAATACCTCGCCTCCACCTCCGCCGGGCTAGACTTCCCACTGTATAACGATATTCGCGACTACGGCAGCGACGCCTTCACCATCAGCGAGTGGGCCTTTGCCGACTCCCTGGAGGAGCTTACCGCCCTCAACCGTGAAGCCATGCAAACCTTTGATGGCATCAGCCTACGTGGCCACAAAACCGTCAACTCAAGCGTTGTGTTAGCACCGCAAAACATCGACAAGGCAGTCTCTGTCAGCGGCATGGTAAGAAACCGCACCACCGTCGAGAAAAAGGTTCACTCGACTGCCGCCAAGACCGTCTTCGCGATGAAGATGAACGGCGTCGGCAACGATGTTGAAAGTGGTGCTGACAGCACCAGCACGGTTATCGTCGACGACAAGACCAGCGAGATGATAGGCAAGGTGTTAGGCAAGCCGAAGGCTGGCGCTAAAAAAGCCGCCAGTAAGAAAAAACCAGCCGCCCCGGCCAAGATTGCCAGCGGCAGAACCGGCAACAGCGTCAAAGAAAAAAGAATTAAAGAAGCCATCGCGGCGGAGAAAGAAGCCCGTGAGAAAGCAGCCAAAAGCAAGGTGGCCGCCGAGGCCGATGAAATGGCCGCCATTTTATCGCGCTTAGAAAGCCGCGAGGCAGGCTCAGCTGCCTATAAGAATCGTCGTCGCTAAGACCTAAGCGCGACACAAGCCATGATCAACAGGATGATGGCTTGTAATCCACATCACCGCTCCAGCTGCAGCTCCATACCCCTGCATCTGACCTTCTCATGGTAATATTCTGTCCACCTAGCATATTATAATCAGCCTCATACAAACCGATGACAGTGCCCGCCCCCGCAGCAAAGCTGACGTTAATCGTCACATTTGGCAAAACCGCGCCTACGGCCGAATCAAGGCTTATATCACTCTCTTGCGGTGTATTATTACCTCCTAGAATTATCCCCTCAATTGGTATAGCATAATTCCGCACAGACCCGTAAAGGCTTTGTACATCAGCCCTGAAGACATATTTTTGGTAACTCGGGATAGCTACAGCAGCCAGAATACCAATGACTGCAACCACTACTAATAGCTCAATGAGAGTAAAACCGTTGCTTTTGTTCAAGAAGGTAGCCTATATTATTTATATGTATACAGACGGTAAAGCAGGAATGGGGCCAATTGAATAATTAACAGGCATCTGCCTTATAGTTTTGGTTGCTACTCTAGGCACAAGACCACTTACCCGCAGCTAATCATGCCATCATCAGCGTATCATAACATAGCACGCCATGGCCTTAGGGTTAGGGTTACGCCTTCGCTATCATCGAGTTGAACAGCCATCGTCATATTGTCCAAGACGCCATTATTGCCGCTAAAAACTGACTTTAATAGAGTAACGCCACTAGCGATTTTTATCTGCGCTCACCAAAAAACCTAAAAACAAAATCGAACTCTTACCATTTAAAACATATTTATGTGATAACATATTTCCTCTACTGCCTAGCAGAATAATAGTTAAACTCCAATAAATAAAAACCGGCTGCAATACACACGTGAATAAAAAATTATCTCGAAACCTTCCTTGGTGGTCTGAGGCAGCCGTACTCGCCTACTTCACCTGTTTTGTCGTTTATTTGGAAGTCAGCTTTTTCATTCAAGTCATACCCAGCACCGAGCCGATGCCATACTTCCGCTGGCTTTTTCTTTGGCCATTAGGTGTTATCTCTGCCTCATTATTATTTCCATTTAAATTTCGCTGGGTGACGATAACAGCATTCGCCCTGCTATCTGCACTGATTACCATTGGCGATTATGCCTACTGGAGCTTTTTTGGGACAGTTAGCTCTCTGTCAATGCTGTCTTCAGTAAGCCAACTTGGAGACGTCAAACACAGCCTATTTAACCTCATTACATTCAGCAGTCTCACTCCATTACTTTTTGTCATACCTATCGCCGCCTTCACCATAATAGGTAGTACCAGCAAGTTCAGGATCCATCCTAAATTTGTCGAAAGATTGCGACTTAACATGCGAGCAATATGGCTCGTCGCCTTCCTTGCGTTTTTCACTTTAACGGCCTACAGCGCTAACAACACGCCCATTTATGAAAACACTCATCATATTGGCAGAGAGAAATGGGTATTACCAGAGCATCACTGGGGATCTAAGTTTTCAAACTTCTCATATGCAACTACTTTCGGGCTCTTCAATTACCACCTAGTTAACGCAATAGAAGTGACGACTGATGCATGGAGGAAACCCGAGCTAGCTACAAACATAAAAAATCAGATAGAAGAGCACCTAGAGGAAAAACAAAAACTAAACTCTACACACACTGAACTCTATGGCATCGCCAAAAATAGAAATATTGTTTTTGTCCAGCTCGAAAGCCTACAGAACTTTCTCATAGATTACGAATATAACGGGCATGAAGTCACCCCGTTTTTGAATACATTGAGGACCAAATCTCTTTACTGGGATTATATATTTGACGTCACCCATCTAGGCAGAACATCGGATGCAGAGTTTGCCATTATGACAGGTCTACTTCCCGATACACGAAAGCCCGCACAGCTCGGGATCGTTTCATCTTCATTCACAACCCTACCAAAAACACTTGCAGAAATTGGTTATTCGTCATATTCCTACCATGGATACAAGAAACAGTTTTGGAATCGAGCCGTCGCACACCCCGCCTACGGCATAGAGAAAATGTATTTCAAGGAAAGCTACCCTACCAGTAGCAAACTAGGCCTGGGCGCCTCGGATAATGCCGTTTACTCTTTTGTAGCCGAGAATATTGCCAACAAAAATCAACCTAGTTTCAATTTTATTATTTCCCTATCCAGCCACCACCCCTACATCTATATCCCGAGCGAGTTTCGCCAACCCTACACAGACCTGAATAAAAATGAATTCGGGCTGACTGCTGACTATTTAGCCTCTGCCTCATATGCTGATGATGCACTGAAGAATTTTTTTGAAAAAATGAAGCAGGAACAACAACTCAACAACACAGTCTTCGTCATCTATGGCGATCATGATCGGGGTGGGCTTGGCACCAGGAATCCACCACCAGGCCTTGATCAAAAAATCTTCTCTGCCGAGCAGGATAAAGTTATATTTATGATCTACATCCCTGGCGAAGAGGCCCTGATCCAAAGCGCTGCCAGCAACTACAGAAATACCCATGGAGGACTACATGACCTGCCTCCAACAATACTGCACCTATTAGGAACTCCTCCAGTTTACGGTATGATTGGGACCAATTTACTCATCGGCAATGATCAGCGTGCTGCACTTTCCTGGCCTGGAGATGCTTATACCTACATCCACAACGGACAGATAATCAGCCCCAGCTTTGAAAAAATCACTATCGAAGATATCGATACGACTGAGAATAAAGAGCTGCCAATACAAGATGTTCTTCTGGATCAACTAATCTCAAGAAAAATTATCGACCATATTAACGAGCTGCCATATGAAAAAAAATAAATTATTATTAGAAATCACTCCGCCGCTACTTTTGTCTATTTACCCTGTACTTTTTCTATACTCAATGTACAAGAACAGCGCCGAAGGAAACATTGTTATTCTCGCTGGAGCAACATCTTTGTGCATAGGCGGGCTTATCCTAGCCATCTGCTATACCTTTTACCGCTACTATTCGAAAAAAAGTTCAGCGGCAACAGTAATGGCCGTCACAACAATATTAATTATCATCAGCTACGGCCATATTTTTCATGAACTTTACAAGTGGAACCTAAGCCAACAAATAACCGCCGGGAGCATAAACATCGACGACGCGGGGATGAAAGATTCGATCCACGCCTCACTCATATCCTTCTCAATCTTCGCCCTATTGTTAACCGCCTATTTTATCAAAAAGTCTTCAGCTAAAAACTTACTACGCACTAATTATATTCTTATCATTTTTTCATTATCTCTCACCCTAACACCGCTCATGAAAATCCTCACCACGCCCTCTATTCCCGATGATCAGGATAGCCTGGTAGGTATTAACAACGCCAATACTCTCAATGGCGGCGCCGACATCTATTATATAATTCTCGACGGATACGCTAGAGCCGACACGCTTGAAAAACACTACAACTTCGATAACTCAGATTTTTTAGATTCACTCGAGAATCTAGGCTTCAACACTATCGCCAATGCACGATCCAACTATTCTTGGACATTCCTCTCATTAGCCAGCAGCCTTAACATGGAATACCTACATAACATGAAGGTAAAAGTGCTTCAACAAGGCAAAGATAAATCTCCTTTTATCCCTCACATTAGAAACAGCCTCGTATCACAAGAGCTAAAAAAACAAGGCTACCAATTCGTGCATATCGACTCCACATCAGGACCCACCCTTACAAACCCTTACGCCAACATTGAATACAACTGCAACACATCCGCTATTCAGAACGATTTCATTCGAGTATTAATTGAAGGCTCTGCATTTCAGATATTTAATAGCTGGGCGAGCCAAAGCCTAGCCCAATGTCACCTAAACAACTTTGACACCCTTGCCAGCATCCCCCAAAAAGTCAGCGGCAAGAAATTTGTCTTCTCACATATCGTAATGCCCCACCATCCTTATCTTTTCGATAAAGACGGAAACATATTAAGAGAGGCCAATCTATCGGACCAGTTTGAATTTCAAAAAAGACTTTGGAGCGACAGAGAAGGCTACAAAGAACAGCTCCAATTCGTTAACAAAAAGATCGCAGAAGTTATCGCTAGCATTCTCCAGAACAGCCAAAAAACACCGATTATTATTTTGCAGTCGGATCATGGCCCTCAGTTAATCAATCAACGAGGCGAGCGAGACCGCGACTATTATGACGGCCGATCCGCCATATTAATGTCAATCCTTGCGCCGAACAATGAGGAGATTAACTTCACCAGCCCAGTCAACCTATTTCGCTACATTCTCAACCCGAATGAGCAGAAACCCACTTCAATGCTTGAAGAGAGTTATTATGACTCAAACTACTCAACACCTTATATTTTACAAAAAATCAACTTCAATGAGGAGGGGATCTAGGTATCTCCTCCTATATCATTCACCACTGGCGATAAGGAATTGAATATGCCAAGCTGTCCAATCAACAGCCCTTATCTAGGTTCGAAGCCATTTGGCTAGAACTCAACAGCAACAGAAAGATGAACCGACCGGGGTAAATATCGAAGTTGCTGAATCAGTACCAAACTTCTATTACACACAACAAACACCAGCCAACTAGATAGGGCTAATTAATATCCACCTCTTCCGGCTTACTGACCACCTGCTCCCGCCCAAAAAAACGCTTTACCGCCCTCTTCAAACTGTACCAATATGTCTTAATGGCGAAAAGCGCGCTCAATATACCAGCAATCAGCACCTGTATAACCATGCTACCCGTACCAGGATCTAAATACGCACTTGCTGGCGCGCTAAATATAATAAAACAAATTCCAACACCCAATATTGACTTATTCATTACAATCTCCGTGCATAAATTCTTAATTCGATTTTCTTCACTGACAGGTTTAAACCATCCTGCACTATCAATATGCATGGATTATACCAGAATAAGCAGCCAGCCTATTTATTCTCTTTGATTCCAATTTAGATACCTAAGAATGCGGAGCATGGCTAAAACCTCAGAACCTCATATTTCAACATTTGTGCTATATCTTAAACTAAAGCAAGAATCCCACCACTGCTTATGCGGTAATTACGAAGCCATCGAGCACGAGGAGAATGTCACACTAAACGGGGCAGGTATTAGCAAGAAAGGAAATCTAGCATCACACCATAAGCCAGACTCACTTTACGCAATTACAAGGCATCCATTTCGGACACCGATACCGGTGCCGCTAAATCTAAAGCGCAACTCCTGGCGTCCATACCCTTAATTCCCACAACCCTGGGGGGCGTAATCTTCCGCCCCACTCCAGAAACACAGCCAACCCCCTTCGACGGTTCTTCCTAGCGCCAACACCTCACCGGTAAGCAGGCCCGACTTATCCCCATACTTCCCTTCGATAGTACCACTACTCTCATTGAAAGCCATGGTTACAGTCACCCCGTCGACCAATGCCTCAGCGGTCTCGTCCAGAACTACATCAGCGGCTACTGGAGAGATATTTCCAGCTAAAATTTCGTCTTCTATCGGGGTGATAAAGTTTATCATCGCACTGTGCAAACCTTGAACTTCACTCCTATACACATACCCCTGATATACAGGGAAACTAACTGCGGAAAGTATGCCAACAATAGCAACAACAAAAAGAAGCTCGACTAGCGTAAATCCATTGAAACTATCCATAACGGCATCCTGCCAATAAAAGGTCTGTAAAGTATAGACTCCCAACAGACCCTTGGCGCAAACTTGGGTTATTTGGCGTCCGTCAACACCTTATGGCATCGAGCACTGGCACCTATCTCAGCTTGATACTCACGACACAGCGCCGGAACAAGAAACTCATAGGCCGCCTGATCCTCGCTATCCGGCAGATTATTATACAAATCAATATACGCCTCTCCAGTTTTGGTCACGGTTAACACCCGGTCTCTTGTTATAGCGCTGCGGCTCTTGCTGGCGATCAAGTTCGGTATTAGCGCCGGATCAAAAACCACCTTGCCATTGGGCAGCGGCCAATAGGCACTCAACCCCTCTTTTAACACCTCCAACTGATCCGGTGTGTCCACCTGCACCGACATCAGCGTAAATCCAGACTCAGTAAACACCACACGATCTGGCGCAATATTATCGCCAAGCAATGATAAACCAGAGAATTCGAAATCAGTCGTCTCCCCACCCAACTGCTCAACAAGTGTTGGCGCGATGTCGATAACCGAAGCGACCCGATCATCATCCGTACGCGAGGTAACAGAAACTCCGTTTTTAAACACGGAATAGGCCATCAGAACCTTGTACTGAGTCAAGTCACCACTGTAGGTTCCATGCCCATATTCGAACGACTCGCCCTCATCCATCCGGGGGAAGCCCTCACCGTGATCTGAGATAAAGTAAACAATTGCATTATCCAGCATTCCACCTTGCTTCAAGTCATCCATAAACACCGCCAACTGCTCATCAGTACGCTCTAACGTTTTGACATAGTATGGAAATACTCGCTCAACCTTATCATCAGGGTAGAGCCGATATATCTTTCTGTCATTACCGTTATGCTCAGAATCAGCCCAGGAAAACGGGTGATGAGGCAGAGTGAAATGCATGGCCAAGAACTGTGGCTTTGATCTATCTCTGGCGACAATAAAATCATTTAATAAAGAATTATAGCGCTCAGGTCGATAGGTGCCATAAACTGCACGATTGACATGAGTATAGGGAAATAAATACTTGCCAAAGGGCGTTAGCTGGACCACGCTTTCAAGCGGGTTTTCGCCGAGAGTGCCGATAATAAAATCGGCAAAACCGTTTTTTGGACCCAACTCCTGATCAAAACCAAAGTCGACACCGATATTACTAAAACGGCGTTCATCTATCGCATAGGTAGTTTGGTAACCAAGGCTTTTTATATAATTCAGGAATTGGTCATAACCCGGCTCCAAGTCGGCAAAATCTTGTAAATTCACTCGAATACCATGCTGCGGCGGTGTCTGCCCAGTCAGTATCGACGTCCAGGCCACCATGGTTCGCGCCAGCGTGGTATAGGCATTGGTCAAGTTATGACTATCATCTAAATAGGAGCGCAGTTCCGGCATATGAGCCTCACCCCACTGCTGATTATTAATCAGCTTCGATTGCAAGGAATCGACCCCAATAATAATAATATTGGGCTGGCTCAGCTCTGCCTGCGTATCTGTCACCGGTTGACGAGAATAATCCAGACCAATCAAAGACAAGGCCAGCGCTGGAACCAAGACCAAAAAGCGTCTGGGCCTGGCGAGCAATTGATGACACAGCACCAGAAGATAGCCTGCCAGCAAGATAAGACTCAGAGTCAGTAAGACATAATAACCCGCGAGCCCAACACCATAAATTGAGTTGGGGTAGTAAAGCGTATTAACAAAAAGAATGGCGCACCAGTGCAGGAGCAACCACAGGACAAAACCCGCACGACTTTCAATCTGTTCTTTGAGCGGTGTATCCAGCAGCCTACTCCAACTGTACTGACAGGCAGCGGATAGCATCAGCAAAACCACAGTGGTGCTGAATAGGTATTGAAACAGTTGATATTTAAAATCGGTGGTAAATATTGACGCTGCAGACACATGGGTTGGCGTAGTCGACCCCATAGTCGCAAACTCGATAAACCCGATCATCGACGAGATCATTATCAATAAATGAACAACAACAAACACCAAAAAACACTGCAAGTACCGCTTCAAAGCAAGCCCCCGTAGGAAAACATAAAATAACAAACGAAAAAAAAGCCCGTAAACGGGCTTTCTCGACAACCGCTATAATTAGCAGCCTTTAGGAGAGTATTCAGAGATACCTGAAGAGCTACACGCCCAAGCACCTGAAGAAGCTGTGCGCGTTAAAGTCACGCTACCACCGCTTAACGAACCGTTGGTAAAGTTATCAGCAACAATTGTTGCACCAGTACCCATGCTCAGAGTCAAATCAACACCGTTTAGGGCGCCTGAATTCCAACCTTCTGGATCATCAGAAGTGTCGCCACGAAGAATTGCTGCCTCAATTGGGCTAATAAACTGAGCCATAGTAGCATGCGCCTTGGCTACTTCAGAACGAGCCACATAGGCCTGGTACTGAGGCAGGGCAACAGCGGCGAGAATACCCATGATCGCTACCACGACCAATAGTTCGATTAAGGTAAAACCTGATTGTTGTTTCTTCATTGTAACTCTCCAAAATTCTAGAAAAGGATTTTTCTTATAGGTGACTGTAAGATAGCAACAGCTGTGCCAACACCTCAAAGCCGGCACTATTGTTCATAGTGGAAGCATATTAGTCAACAACTTAGCTAAAAACACTGGCAGCAACTCACACAAAAACACACAAAGTGACAATTATTGTCACCTTGTGTGTCTCGCCATAGTCTCTTCACCGTATCCGTTGCCCATACCGGGAATCCGTAACGCCGTTAACATTTGCAACAATTGCCCCCTGCCAGCTCTTCCACTCACAGGCAGATAAATATATGCTACAACTTATACTTGGCATAAATGCTTTCGCTATTTTTCAACGGGTTAAGCCTCAGGCTGCCTTTTTATTCGCGTCAGCCATATTACTTATAATAAAGTGCAGCACTATTCATGACGAAACCGACGTCCACATCGACGGTAGCCCCGCTCAGCGGCCTTGCTCGCCGACTGGTAAAAGATGAGCTGATTAACGAGGCTGACGCCCAGCAGGCGTGGAGCACAGCGCATCAACAGAAAACCCCCTTTGTCAGTCATTTGGTGAGCAGCGGCCTGATTGACGCCGCAGCCATCGCTCAGTCCGCCAGCGAAGAGTTTGGTAACCCGCTGTTCGATTTAAGCAGCCTTAACCCTGAGGCCATACCCGCCGATTTAGTGGCTATTGCGTTGGTGCAGAAACACCATGCCATTCCGCTGTTTAAACGAGGTAACCGCCTGTTTATCGGCGTGTCCGACCCCACCAATTTCCGCGCCCAGGATGAGATTCAGTTCCACACCGGTTTAAGCACCGACTCTGTCCTGGTCAATGAGGCCTTGCTGGCCGACTACATCAAGGCCTTGGTCGATAACGACGGCGACAGCGCCGTCGACTTTGGCGACTTGGATGACGGCTTAGAAGACCTCGACGTTGGCCCCGACACCTCCGGCAAGGGCGCAGAAGAAGATGATAGCAGCGCCATCGACGACACCCCCATTGTTAAGTTTATTAACAAGATGCTACTCGATGCCATTAAAATGGGGGCCTCCGACCTACACTTCGAACCCTACGAAAAAGCCTACCGCGTCCGTTTCAGAACCGACGGCGTATTGAAAGAAATGTCGCGGCCACCGCTGGCCCTGGCCGCCAAGCTGACTGCCCGCTTAAAAGTCATGTCCGAGATGGATATCTCTGAACGCCGCATCCCGCAGGATGGCCGCATTAAGCTGAAGCTGTCTAAAAAGCGCGCCATCGACTTCCGGGTCAATACCCTGCCGACACTGTGGGGCGAGAAAGTGGTGCTACGGATACTCGATCCCACCAGCGCCCAGATGGGCATCGAGGCGCTCGGCTACGAGGACGACCAGAAGGAAATGTATCTGCAGGCCTTGCACCAGCCCCAGGGCATGATTCTGGTGACGGGGCCTACTGGTTCGGGTAAGACCGTCTCCCTCTATACCGGCTTGAATATCCTCAACACCGAGGAACGTAACATCTCCACCGCCGAGGACCCGGTAGAAATCAACCTCGAGGGCATTAACCAGGTTCACGTCAACCCCAAGGTGGGCCTGGGCTTCTCCGAGGCGCTGCGTTCATTTCTGCGTCAGGACCCGGACATTATCATGGTTGGTGAGATTCGTGACTTGGAGACCGCCGAGATCGGCATTAAAGCGGCGCAAACAGGTCACATGGTGATGTCGACGCTGCACACCAACAGCGCCGCCGAGACAATTACACGATTACTCAACATGGGGGTGCCGGCCTTCAACCTCGCCACCACCGTCAGCCTGATCATCGCTCAGCGGCTAGCCCGTCGTCTGTGTAAGGAATGCTCAACAGAGTTGACAGATGTGCCCCGAGAAACCTTAATCAAAGAGGGCTTTAAAGAAGAGGAGCTGGACAGCCTGACCTTAAGACAGCACAAGCCCGATGGCTGCAGCAAATGCAATAACGGCTATAAGGGCCGTGTCGGTATTTATGAAGTGGTTCGCATTACCGATAGCATTGCCCGCATTATTATGGAAGAGGGTAACGCCATCGATATTGATGATCAATGTCGCAAAGAAGGCTTTAATAATTTAAGACGCTCTGCACTGCTGAAAGCAGCACAGGGCTTGACCAGCTTGGAAGAAGTGAACCGAGTAACCAAGGATTAAACATGGCAACAGCAGCAAAAGCAGTCAAAGGCTCCACCTATACCTACGAGGGCAAAGACAGCCAGGGGCGCAAGACCACCGGCGAGATCAACACCGCCTCTGTTGCCCTGGCCAAGGCGCAGCTGCGCAAGAAAGGTATCAATACCACCAAAATAAAGAAGAAAGCCAAGCCCCTCTTCGTCAGCAAGAAACCGATTAAGTCCTCCGACATCACTGTTTTCACCCGCCAGCTCGCCACCATGATGAAGGCCGGTGTGCCGCTGATGCAATCCTTTGAGATTGTTGCCGAGGGCTTGGACAACCCCAGCATGGCCGAACTGGTGTTAGAAATTCGTGACGATGTCGCCGGCGGTACCAGCCTGGCCGACAGCATTCGCCGCCACCCCAGTCATTTCGACAGCCTCTTTTGCAGCCTGATTGAGGCAGGTGAGCAATCTGGTTCACTGGAGACCATGCTCGATCGCGTCGCCCTGTACAAAGAAAAAAGCGAGCTGGTTAGAAAGAAAATCAAGAAGGCGATGACCTACCCGATGGCAGTTATTGCCGTCGCCGTGATTGTCACCGGCATATTGTTGATTTATGTAGTGCCCCAGTTTGCCGCCACGTTCAACGCCTTTGGCGCAGAGCTCCCCGCCATTACGCTGTTTGTGGTCGCCGCCTCAGAATTCATGCAAACCTGGACGCTGGCAATGATAATTGGCGTTGTCCTATTCGTCGTTGCCTTTAATCAGGCCAGGGCTCGTTCCAAACCCTTCTCTGATGGTGTTGACCGCGTACTGTTAAAAGCACCACTGATCAGCAATATTATTTACCAGTCGGTGATGGCACGCTTTAGTCGAACCCTATCGACCACCTTTGCCGCCGGTGTCCCCCTGGTTGAATCATTGGATTCTGTTGCCGGCGCCGCCGGTAACGATGTTTACTACCGCGCCATCAATAAAATTCGTGACGACGTCACATCGGGCAACTCGCTTAACGGTTCAATTAAGGCTACCGATTTATTCCCCAACCTGCTGATTCAGATGGTAGCCATCGGCGAGGAGTCAGGCGCCTTAGATGACATGCTGGCAAAAGTGGCCGACCACTATGAGGCAGAGGTTGATGACGCGGTGGACAATCTGACGTCATTAATGGAGCCACTGATTATGGCCGTGCTCGGTGTCGTCGTCGGTGTTTTACTACTGGCCATGTACATGCCAATATTCACAATTGGCTCTGCCATCTAAATAAATTACATCATCATTCATAATAAACAGGTTTTATGCAGTACCTAGACTATTTTAATCAACACCCTGCGACATCCATCGCGATTGTCGCAGCCATCAGCCTGCTGATTGGTAGCTTTCTCAATGTGGTTATTTACCGCCTGCCGCTGATGATGATGCGGGACTGGCGGCAAGAAATTGAGGAATTTGACCCCGACGATCTCCCCAAGCTGCCGCCGCAGGATCAGCGCTTTAATTTGGCTGTGCCGGATTCCACCTGTCCCGGTTGTGGCCATAAGATTCGCGCCTGGGAGAATATCCCGCTGATCAGTTACGCTGTTCAACGTGGCAGGTGCAGCAGCTGCAAGACGGCGATCTCGCCGCGCTACCCCATCGTCGAATTTGTCACGGCCATGCTGTCGGTGTTTGTCATCCAGCACTTTGGCTTGACCGCTGCAGGCTTGCTGGCGCTGTTCTTTACCTGGTCGCTGATCTCGCTGACGCTGATCGATGCCGATCACAAACTGTTACCCGACAGCATTACCTTGCCCCTGATGTGGGCGGGCTTAATTGCCAATTACTTTTTAGTGTTCGATGGCGTCAGCTTTAGCGACAGTTTCTGGGGCGCTATTGTTGGCTATATGAGCCTGTGGAGTATTTACTGGCTGTTTAAACTGCTGACAGGAAAGGAAGGCATGGGCTATGGCGACTTCAAGCTACTGGCCGCCCTCGGTGCCTGGATGGGCTGGCAGGCGCTGCCGCTGATTATCATTCTGTCTGCCGGTGTCGGCGCAGTAGTGGGTATCACGCTGATGGTTGTTGCCAAGCGCGACAGCCAAGCCACGTTACCCTTCGGCCCTTACTTAGCCGCAGCCGGTTTTATTGCCATGATCTGGGGCGATATCATCACTCAAACCTATCTGCAATTTGCCGGCATGAATTAAGGCCGTGCTCCTCTCTTCAATCTAGCCAGAGAACGCCATCCATCGTATGATGGCGTTTTTATTTTGTCTTTAGAGTAATCGTGATATGTATATCGTAGGCTTGGCTGGTGGTATTGGCAGCGGCAAGACCGCTGTCTCAGACCGTTTCGAAAAACTCAACATCGATGTTATCGATGCCGATGTCGCCTCCCGTACTGTGGTTGAGCCCGGCAAGCCGGCACTACGCGATATTGCAGCGAAATTTGGCGACGATATTCTACTTGCTGACGGCAGTCTTGACCGCGCCAAACTGCGTAGCGAAGTGTTCTCCAACCCCGCGTCGAAGCAGTGGCTGGAACAACTGATACACCCACTGATTGCCACCGAGATTTTTACCCAATTAGAAGAGGCAAAATCCAGCTACTGCCTGTTTGTGTCACCACTGCTGTTTGAGTCGGGCCAAAATGAAATCTGCAACCGAGTACTGCTGGTTGATGTGCCAGTGGAAACGCAAATTTCACGCACCATGAGCCGAGATAACAATAGCCGCGAGCAGGTTGAGGCTATATTAAGCCAGCAGGCCAGCCGTGAAACACGGCTAGAAAAAAGCGATGATATTCTTTTAAATGATCAGGGCTTTGAGCAATTAGATAGAGAGATTGCCCGCCTACATCAACTGTATTTAAGCCTGGCAAAGGAACAGTAGTATGACCGAGAAACAACCGATTATCGCCTGCCCAAGCTGCAAAAAATCAACACTTTACAGCAAGGACAACCCTGATCGCCCTTTCTGCAGTAAACGCTGTAAGGATGCGGACTTTATCGATTGGAGCAACGAGCAGCGCACTATTGCCGGCAATTCTGTCTATGATGACTTGCTGTCTGGCGACCTCGACCAGCTTGCAGAATAACGACTAACGGTTATATTTAGCCAGCAAGGCATCGACGATGGGCGCATTAGCCTCTGGTAATTGGTATTCCGCAAGGTCAGCCAGAGCAACCCATCGTATCAGCTGCCCCTCACTGCCCTGTCCGTCTTCACCCAGCATCAAAGTAATACCGCTATCGAAGTCTGTGACCACACGGGTATGCAGCGCGACGGATTTCTCTGGGTAATCGAAATGCTGTACCAACAGCGCTGAAGAAGATGTCACCTGTAAACCTAACTCCTCACGCAACTCTCGGCACAGCGCCTGTTCGACACTCTCATCGCCATCCACTTTGCCCCCTGGAAACTCCCAGAAGCCCGCCAAATGCTTGCCTGCTGGCCGTATAGCCAAGAGGCAATGCTCACCATCTGCATGCATAATCACACCGACGGCCACAGCCACTACCTTCTTTTCAGTCAACGACACCTAGGTTCTATATTCCGCATTGATACGCACATACTCATGAGACAAATCGGTCGTCCACACCTTGGTACTGGCCTCACCGCGATTGAGCTCAACCCGAATAGTGATTTCTTCCTGATCCATTACCGCCTGTCCCGCTTCCTCAGTGTAACTGGCAGCACGACAACCGTTCTCGGCAATCACCACGTTGTTGAGGCTGACCGCCACCTTATCGACATCGAGATTGTCGACACCGGCACGACCAATCGCCGCCAACAGACGCCCCCAGTTCGGGTCCGAGGCAAACAACGCCGTCTTGACCAGTGGAGACTCGGCCACGGTATAGGCCACCTTTAAACACTCGTCTTCTGACTCACCGCCACGCACATCGACAGTGACAAATTTACTGGCACCCTCACCATCACGCACTAACAGTTGCGCCAGCTGGATACACACATCGGTAATAGCATCGGAAAAGAGTGCCAGCAACTCGCTATCACTGCCATCGACAACCAACTCGCCCTCGCCGGTTGCTGTCAGCGTCAACGCGTCATTGGTCGAGGTATCACCATCGATGGTAATGCGGTTAAAGCTTTGGTTGCAGGCCTGAGTCAATATCTGCTGCAACAACGGCTGCGGCACCTTGGCATCGGTGGCGATATAGCCCAGCATGGTTGCCATATTGGGTTTGATCATACCCGCACCCTTGGTAATGCCACTGATGCTGAATTCAATGCCGTTATGATGCAGCTTACTGGTCGCGCCTTTCGGGCGGGTGTCGGTGGTCATGATACCGCTGGCGGCGTCAACCCAGCCATCTTCACTTAATACGGCAATGGCGTCCGGGATGGCGCTGACAATTTTATCCACGGGCAATGGCTCGCCGATCACCCCTGTTGAGAATGGCAACACGGCTGAAGTGTTTGTGCCCGCATGTTCCCCAAGCGCGGCACAGCTGGCCAAAGCATCGGCCATACCCTGCTTGCCGGTACCGGCATTGGCATTGCCCGTATTGACCAGCAAGTAACTGGGTTGATTAGTCGATAAATGTTGCTTGGCCACATGTACTGGCGCCGCACAAAAGGCGTTTTTAGTAAACACACCGGCAGTGACCGCCTGGCTGGACATTGCCATGACCACCAAGTCTTTTCGCCCAGCGGTTTTAATACCGGCGCTGGCCGTGCCTAAGGCAAAGCCTTTAATTGGGAAGAACACCGGTAAATCACCGTTACCTACTGCCATTATTATCACCTTGCATATTTTTTATTATCGCAGCTGCAGCGATAATATTTGATAAAAAAAAAAGCGCCTTCAACGGCGCTTTTGATCAGACCGCTATGATTATAGCTTGCCGTGACACTGCTTGTATTTCTGACCAGAACCACAGGGACAGGGGTCATTACGGCCCACTTTTTGACCCGCTCGCACTGGCGCCTGCTTTTGCGGCTGCTCAGCTTCGGCATCTGCCGGCGGCGCTATGGCGCTGGTAGACTCATGCTGTAAATCCAGCTGTGACTGCTGCTGTTGCTGCTCGCGGCGCTGCTGTTCTAAACGCTCAGCATCTTCATCGCGGATCTGCACCTTTGACATGAATGTCACCACCTCATGTTTGAAGTTTTGCAACATATCCTGGAACAACTCAAAGGACTCACGCTTGTATTCCTGCTTTGGATTCTTCTGAGCATAGGCACGCAAATGGATTGCTGAACGCAGCTGATCCATCGTCGCCAAGTGCTCCTTCCAAAGCGAATCCAACACCTGCAACATAATGTGTTTCTCAAACTGTCGCATCTGTGGCCCAACAATTTCACTCTTTTGCTGATACGCCTGCTCGACAGTTTCGACCAGCTTTTGATGCAGGCTGTCGCCGTGAAGGTCGTCGTCGTCGTCCAGCCACTGCTGAACCGCCAACTCCAAATCGAAATCAGCTTTTAACTGTGATTCTAGGGCCGGTACATCCCACTGCTCTTCAATACTTTGCGGGGGCACATAATTAGTCACCAACTCGCTGACAACGTCTTCGCGGATAGTGGTCAGCATCTCACCGACCTCTTCGGCTTCTAGTAGGTGGTTACGTTGCTCGTAAATAACCTGACGCTGGTCATTGGCCACATCATCAAACTCTAGCAACTGCTTACGCATATCGAAGTTGCGTCCTTCGACCTTACGCTGCGCTTTTTCGATGGCATTGGTCACCATGCGGTGTTCAATTGCCTCACCCTTTTCCATGCCTAACGCCTGCATGAAGTTCTTCACTCGTTCTGAGGCAAAGATCCGCATCAGGTTATCTTCCAGCGACAGATAAAAACGCGACAAACCGGGATCACCCTGACGACCCGCACGGCCACGTAACTGGTTATCAATACGACGAGATTCGTGACGTTCCGTACCGATAATGTGTAAGCCACCCGCATCAAGCACCGCTTGGTGACGCTCTTCCCAGGCCTTGGTTAGCTCGGCAATCTTATCTTCGGTTGGGTTTTTCAGTGCTGCAATCTCAGATTCGAGATTACCGCCCAATACAATATCGGTACCACGGCCAGCCATATTAGTCGCAATGGTCACCGCACCAGGGCGGCCTGCTTGAGCGATAATATCAGCCTCTTTGGCGTGGAACTTGGCGTTCAATACCTGGTGTTCAATCTTACTTTTCACCAGCAATGCGTGAAGCTCTTCCGACGACTCTATCGAGGCGGTACCGACCAGGATCGGCACTTTCTTCGCCTGATACTCGCGAATATCTTCCACCACAGCATTCAATTTCTCTTCTTTACTGAGGTAGATTAAGTCGTTCAAATCCTTACGCAGAACATCTTTGTTGGTGGGTATAACAACCACATCCAAGCCATAAATCTGATTAAATTCAAAGGCCTCAGTATCTGCAGTACCGGTCATACCCGCCAGCTTGTCGTATAGACGGAAATAGTTCTGGAAGGTTGTCGAGGCCAGTGTTTGGCTCTCAGCCTGAACCTCAACACCTTCTTTGGCTTCTATCGCCTGGTGTAGGCCCTCCGATAAACGACGACCGGCCATGGTACGGCCAGTGTGCTCATCGATGAGTACGATCTCGTTGTCCTGAACAATATAATCAACATCGGCCTTAAACAACACGTGAGCTTTGAGCGCAGTATGGACGTGATGCAACAAGGTGAGGTTGGTGCTCGAGTAGAGGCTATCACCCTCCTTCAGCATATTATTAGCGATCAGCCATTGCTCAACCGCCGTATGACCAACCTCCGTTAATTCAATCTGACGCGACTTTTCATCCAGCGTGTAATCACCCTCGACAGGCTCGACACCCTCTTCTTCAATAACGGCTGCGGTTAGCTGCGGAATAAAGGTGTTAATCTTACGATAAAGCTCAGAGTGATCTTCAGAAGGGCCTGAAATAATCAGCGGTGTACGGGCCTCATCGATGAGAATTGAGTCGACCTCGTCGATAATGGCAAAACTACGGCCACGCTGAAAGCGCTCCTCTGCTGAAAACGACATATTGTCGCGTAGATAATCGAAGCCAAATTCGTTGTTGGTGCCATAAATAATATCGCTGGCATAGGCCTGACGCTTGGTGGTCGGATCCTGCTGAGGTACAACAACGCCGACACTCAACCCTAAGAATTCATATAACGGGCGCATCCAGTTTGCATCACGAGCCGCCAAATAGTCGTTAACGGTAACAACGTGGACACCTTCGCCGGCAAGTGCATTTAAATAGACCGGCAGTGTCGCCACCAGGGTTTTACCCTCACCCGTCCGCATCTCTGCTATACGACCCTCATGCAGGGTCAAACCACCGATTAGCTGGGTATCAAAGTGACGCATCCCCATCACCCGCTGACTCGCTTCACGACAGACGGCAAAGGCTTCGGGTAGAATTTGATCGAGACTTTCGCCATCGCTTAATCGCTGTTTGAACTCGCCTGTCTTAGCGCAGAGTTGCGCATCATCTAAGCCAGCCATCGATTCTTCAAAGCCGTTAACCTGAATAACGACCTTGCGCATTCGCTTCAGTTCACGATCGTTTTTAGTACCTAGAATCTTTCTCAACAAGCGAACAATCATAATAACCTTCGTTAAACCTGGGGGGTTTTCCCCTCTTAATACAGCACAACCAAAATAGCGGGTAGTATTTTAAAGCGTTACAGTTTTACCCATACATCAACGTTTCGCAAGAGCTTAAATCACCAACTGTCAATTATGCTGGTTATTTAATCAAGCCAGCATATTTACTGGACAAAAACGGCATTTTTACAACAAAAAAAAGCCCCTGGGGTGGTCCCAAGGGCTCGGTATTTAAACTGGCTAGCGACTGGCGCGATAAATATAGCGAGAGGGGTCGACTTTGACGTCGTTTCTCAACACCTCAAAGTGCACATGCGGTCCGGTTGAGCGACCAGTTGAGCCCATCAAGGTAATAGGGTCACCCTTCTTAACCACATCCCCCACTTTGACAAGGTGTGTGGCATTATGGGCATAGCGAGTCTTGTAACCGTTACTGTGAGTCAGTTCGACCATATTTCCGTAACCACTCATACGCCCTTCAAATGTCACCACACCGGCAGCAACAGCAATGACCTTAGAGCCTTCCTCACCAGCAAAATCGACACCATTGTGCATCGCTATGCGTCCGTTAAAAGGGTCTGTACGACGACCGAAAGGCGAGGACAGCCAGCCTTTTTTAATCGGACGACCCGATAAAAAGCTTTCGCTGCTCTGCTCACGGTTCACCATGATGTCATTAATTATTTTGAGCTGACGCTCCCGATCATTCAGCTCTGCGTTGAGCTGGTTAATTAAATCCATAAAGGCTGGCGGCTGATAATTAAGCGTGGCATCGCCATCAGCCGAGCTTGGGCCACCAACAGCCGGCTTACGACTAAAGTCAAACTCGCCTTTTGCAAGCTTTGCAGCCTCAGCCACACGTTGACCCAAGGCATCGATACGCACCAAACGGCTTTGAATATCGGCAATCTGCAAGGTTAAAGCCGACAAATCGCGCTCAGCCTGCTGCTGTATATCGGCAATATCGCCGCGTTGACGATCAAGTCTTACCGACCATGTTTGATTAGCCTGCTGCTGAAATCCGTCCTGCGAATTCAACGAGTAGAGCTTGTAACTGAAAAAACTGACCGCCACGATCAATGACAGCAGCAAGGCTGCCGCGCCATACCGTGTCAGTTTATTCAAGTGAAAAGAGTGGGTACGGTCTCCACGATCACTTACGACAATTATCTTCATAAATCGAACTAATCTACTTGGAGTACTTCAGCCGCCATCCCTATCGAGCTTTTTTCTCATGAATAAATACGAAACAAGGGGCCTAAAGCCCCCTGTATCATGATTTGCTAATGCTTACGACGCAACAGCCGCCGCATTAATATATGAAATTGGCGACTCTGCACCATCTTCAAAAGTCACCACTTCCCATGCATCTTGCTCTGCAATCAATTGATGCAACAGCGCATTATTCAACGCATGGCCTGACTTAAACGCCTTAAACTCACCGATTAGGCTGTTACCCAACAGGTATAAATCGCCGATGGCATCAAGGATTTTATGCTTGACGAACTCATCTTCATAGCGAAGACCGCCTTCATTGAGGATACGGTATTCATCAACAACAATAGCATTATCAACACTACCACCCTGGGCCAAGCCCTTGGAGCGTAAATATTCTATCTCATGCATAAAACCAAAGGTGCGCGCACGGCTGACTTCTTTCACAAACGAGGTGCTGGAGAAATCAACTTCGGCATCGACTTTACGTCCTTTAAACACCGGGTGATCAAAATCGATTGCGAAGGATACTTTGAAGCCATCAAAAGGGAGGAAGCTGGCTACCTTATCTCCATCGGTCACGGTAATCGGGCGTTTAATACGGATAAACTTCTTCACCGCATTCTGTTCTTCGATACCAGCGGACTGGATCAAAAAGACAAAAGGACCTGCACTGCCGTCCATAATCGGCACTTCAGGTGCGGTTAATTCAATATAGGCATTATCGATGCCGAGACCTGCCATTGCAGACAACAAATGCTCTACGGTAGACACACGTACATCACCATTTACCAAGGTGGTAGACAGCGTTGTATCGCCGACATTGTCGGCTTTGGCATGAATTTCAACCACGGGATCAAGATCCACACGACGGAAAATAATGCCCGTATTAGCAGGGGCTGGCTTGAGGTTCAGATATACTTTCTGACCTGTATGAAGACCAACACCTGTTGCTCTTATCGCATTTCGAAGCGTACGTTGCTTAATCATCGACTCTTTAACCTTATGAATGCCCGCAAGAAACTGCACATGCATTGCGGGGGGCGGCGATTATACCAGAATAAAATCCTGATACCAAATCGCCACGGTTTACCCCATTAGGACTAATCGGCCTGTCGACGAAGAAAGGCTGGAATATCAAGATATTCCATGTCTTTGTCGGCGCCAGCAGTGCTCGGCTCAGGAACAGCTGCAGCCTTAGGGCTGAGTGCATCTGTTGTTCGCTTACGCATTACCGTTGGTCGGTCCAGCTCATTGTAGTTCGGCAGCCCATTAGACTTTCGTGTGTTGTCCACCACAGGCTTGACCGGCACTTCCTGCAGATCATCGCCGAGGCCTGTTGCAACAACAGTCACACGGATCTCGTCAGACATCTCCGCGTCAATAACCGTACCGACAACAACAGTCGCATTATCAGAGGCAAAGTCTTCAACCGTGTCGCCGACATCGGTAAATTCACCCAGCGACAGATCCAAGCCTGCGGTAATGTTTACCAAGATACCGCGTGCACCCTGCAGATTCACATCTTCCAGCAGCGGACTGCGAATTGCTGCCTCAGCCGCTTCCTGCGCACGATTGTCGCCGGTTGCAGTGCCCGTGCCCATCATCGCCATACCCATTTCAGACATGACAGTCTTCACGTCGGCGAAATCGACATTGATCATACCCGGGCGGATAATCAAATCGGCAATACCTTGAACCGCACCTAACAGAACATCATTGGCGGCCTTAAAGGCATCGAGCAACGATGTGGTCTTTCCCAACACCGACAGTAGTTTCTCGTTCGGGATGGTAATCAATGAGTCAACATGCTCGCCCAGCTCTTTCAGGCCTTCGTCAGCAATCTTCATTCGTTTGCGGCCTTCGAATGGGAACGGCTTGGTCACTACAGCAACGGTCAAAATCCCCATTTCACGAGCTACTTCAGCGACAACCGGCGCCGCCCCAGTACCCGTACCACCACCCATACCGGCGGTAATAAAGACCATATCAGCGCCATCTAACACTTCTGCAATGCGCTCACGATCATCCATCGCAGCCTGACGACCAACAGCAGGGTTTGCACCGGCACCAAGTCCTTTGGTGACAGCGCCGCCTAACTGCAGGACAGTCTTCGTGGCCACATCAGCTAATGCCTGTGCATCCGTGTTAGCGCAGATAAAATCGACGCCATCAACATTATTGGTAATCATGTGTTTGACAGCGTTACCACCGCCTCCACCGACACCAATGACTTTAATTACCGCACTCTGCGGTACGTTATCTACCATCTCGAACATAATGTTCTCCCTTTTATATCTGCACTGTTGCTGGTGCTGTTACAACGCTTTAAAAATTTCCATGGAACCACTGTTTGGCACGCTCGACAAAGCTCAGCGATTGCCTTTCTTTTTGTACGATGCCGCTTTCACCCTGCTGATCCACCGCATACTGCAGCAAACCAACCCCTGTCGCATACACAGGGTTTCTTACTATATCTTTTAAACCACTGATATTGGTCGGATACCCCAAACGAACCGGCGCATGAAATATCTCTTCCGCCAATTCAATAGCGCCCTCTATCTTCGAGGTGCCACCCGTCAATACGATACCAGCGGGAATCATGTCCTCAAAGCCGCTGCGGCGAATTTCAGCCTGAACCAGCGTAAATAGCTCATCGTAGCGAGGCTCAACCACCTCGGCCAATGCCTGGCGCGATAGATTCCTCGGCGGACGATCTCCCACACTGGGCACTTTAATTGTTTCATCGGCGCCGGCAAGTTGCGTTAAAGCGCAGGCATATTTTATTTTAATTTCTTCAGCATGCTGTGTCGGGGTCCGCAATGCCATCGCAATATCGTTAGTGACTTGGTCACCGGCAATAGGAATAACGCCAGTGTGCTTGATTGAACCCTCGGTAAAGATCGCAATATCACTGGTTCCCCCGCCGATATCAACAATACAAACGCCCAGTTCTTTCTCATCATCGGTCAATACTGAGTAGCTAGAGGCCAGTTGCTCTAAAATAATATCGTCAACCTCTAGTCCACAGCGGCGAATACACTTTTCAATGTTTTGAGCGGCGTTAACAGCACAGGTCACCAAGTGCACTTTAGCTTCTAGACGAACACCAGACATTCCCAGAGGCTCTTTAATGCCCTCTTGATTATCAATGGCATACTCCTGCGGCAATATATGTAGAACTTTTTGATCAGCCGGCACTGCCACCGCTTGTGCCGCATCGATGACACGGTCGATATCCAGGGGATACACTTCACGATCTCGTATCGCAACGATGCCGTGCGAATTTAAACTATTAATATGGCTGCCGGCAATACCGGCATAGACAGAGTGTATTTGGCAGCCCGCCATCAACTCGGCTTCTTCTATAGCACGCTGTATGGATTGGACCGTCGACTCGATATTTACCACAACACCCTTTTTTAAACCGCGGGACTGATGTGATCCCAGACCGACAATTTCAACGCCGCCGTCTGCACCAATCTCACCCACAATAGCAACAACCTTATTGGTTCCAATATCAAGGCCTACTATCATTTTTCCCTGTTGAGGGTTAGTCATCCCGGTTTCTCCCAAGCCCAAATGGCTTGCTATTGCATCTATAATTTAAATCAGCCATTAGCATTTTTCATTTTATTATTCTTCCAGCCCACTGCAAAGCCATTTGCGTGCCGAAAATCGACATAGTCTATAGACTGTGGCTGTGATTTCAATTCTGAATATAAGGTCACAAAGCGTCTAAGGCGCTCAACCATCAATTCATTACCCAAGATCAAACGAACATCATTATCCAGTACTAACGTCCAATTATAGCGCTCATCTACTGCCAGGCGCGTTATTTTAGGCTCAATATTACCTAGCAATAGCGTTAGTTCCAAATATAATTCCATTACTCTGACTTGCATACCGTCTGGGCCAGCCAATTCTGGCAGTAATAATGGTTTTATCATTCTCTCTGGCGTAAACATATTGCCTTTTTGAGTCAGCAATTGACTCTCACCCCAGCGTGCTATAACAGTCTTTTCCAGCAAAGTGACCGATATTTTATTGGGCCACTGCCGCTTAATGACTGCTGTATCCACCCACGGAAGAGAGGTGAGATCGAGCTGTAACTGAGCAAGCGCTATACCATAAAAATCTTGCTCCATATAAGGCAGTATGACGGCACGTATATCATTCTCGCTGACCTGTTCTAACGGCGCATCAACAATAACCGCTTCTATTTCAACCACCTCGTCTCCATGCCAGGAGAAATCTACAGCTGGCATATTGACGATGGCATAGTAACCGCCCATCACACTACACAATGCAAGAGCGGATAATGCCAGCATCTTAAAAGGCAGCACAATGCGCAATGGTTGCTTCTCTACGGTACGAGAAGCCCCCTTTTGCACCTGCTTTTTTCCCGCTACCTTTTTAGCCATTGTGCTCAGCCATCCTCGCTGTTGAGTGAATCCAGCAAAATTGTTAGGACTAAACTTTCAAAATCTAAGCCCGTTTGCTTCGCTGCCATTGGCACCAAACTGTGACTGGTCATACCCGGAACAGTATTTACCTCTAACAAGTATACTCTGCCCTGATGATCTTGCATGAAATCTACCCGTCCCCAACCACGGCAGCCAACGCTGTCAAATGCTTGAACAGCTAAATCAGCCAGCAATACACGTTCGTCGTCGCTCAGCGGCGCTGGACATATATACTGCGTATCATCAGATATATATTTAGCATCATAATCGTAGAAACTATGCTCGGTTTTGAGCTCTATCGCCGGCAAGGCTGCACCGTCTAGTACCGCCACGGTAAACTCTCGACCTTCTATCCAGCGCTCCGCCATCACAATGGCGCCTTCACCCCCAGCCAAAGCATAAGCAGCTTCCAGTTCTTCGACAGACCCGGCTATCGACATACCGATACTCGACCCTTCCAGCGCCGGCTTAACCATTACCTTGCCGCCGAGATCTTGCATGATCTGCTTAAAGTCACTGCTGCTATCCAGTAACGAAAAGTCTGCAGTTGGAAGCTGAAGTCCTCGCCACAGATGCTTACAACGCAGCTTATCCATACCTAACGCTGAGGCTAAGACACCGCTGCCGGTATAACTTATTGCCAATGTTTCCAGCGCCCCTTGGATTGTTCCATCCTCACCGCCGATACCGTGCAAGGCAATAAAGCTGTGGGCAACACCCTGCTTATTCAGCCGTTCAACCCAAGGCTCTTGGGTATCAACGGCAATACAATCGATATCGCAATTTTTTAATGCCTGCAGTACTGCTGCGCCACTTTGTAGCGAAACATCACGCTCTCTTGCCTTACCACCGTAAAGTACAGCGACAGGGCTGGTTAACTTTTGTTTTAACTCGGCAATCAGTTGATTAATCACTTGATCAACTCCTTCGCCGCCAATTGCTTAGCCAACAGACCAACATTACCAGCGCCTTGAGTAAGCACAATGTCGCCAGCCTTGACAATGGTAGGCAGTAACTCCGCTGCTTTTTCAATATCTTCGACATAAATTGGTTCAATTGAACCGCGCAATCTTAAACTGCGGCATAAGCTTTTACTGTCAGCACCGACTATCGGCTCCTCACCGGCAGAATAAACCTCCAGCAACACCAACTCATCATTGCCCGATAAAACCTCAACAAAATCTTCGTATAAATCCCGTGTTCGAGAATATCTGTGTGGCTGGTATAACATGAGAAGGCGACGATCTGGCCAACCTGCACGGACAGCACTGATCGTTGCCGCAACCTCTGTTGGGTGATGGCCATAGTCATCGACCAGCATGGCTGTGCCCTCGCCCACCTGGTAATTACCATAAACCTGAAAACGGCGACCCACACCCTGAAACTTCAGTAGCCCGGCAATAATAGCGGCGTCATCAACCCCCTCATCCGTGGCCACAGCAACAGCAGCCGCGGCATTCAAAACGTTATGATGGCCCGGCATATTAACCACAAGATCTAAGCTTTTTTTGCCATCGGGACGGGTAATGCTAAAGCTTGAAGATAATTTATCCTGCTGAATATTGCTGACACGATAATCGGCATATTCACTGACGCCGTAGGTCAATGCCGGTCGGGCAATACCCGGTAATAACTCTGCGACAATAGGGTCATCCACACACAATACCGCCAAACCATAAAACGGCAGATTGTTGATGAAGTCGATAAAGGTCTGCTTCAACTTGTTAAAGTCGCCATCGTAAGTCGACATATGATCGGCTTCGATATTGGTAACCACCGACACCATTGGCTGCAAATGCAAAAAGGAAGCATCAGACTCATCCGCCTCAGCGATGAGATAGCGGCTCTCGCCGAGCTGCGCATTAGTGCCAGCACTGTTCAGCAGGCCGCCGATAACAAAGGTCGGATCGAGTGAAGCCTCGGCAAAAATGGATGAAATCAGGCTGGTCGTCGTGGTCTTGCCGTGCGTGCCAGCAACGGCAATACCATGACGATATCGCATCAATTCAGCCAGCATCAACGCCCGTTGTACAATCGGTACTCGGAATAATTTTGCCGCTATAACCTCAGGGTTATCCTGTGCAACCGCCGTAGAGACCACCACCACATTGGCGCCCGATATATTGCTATCTTGATGGCCAATAAAAACGGCAACGCCCTTATCTCGTAGACGGCGTGTAACCTCTGACTCACGAATATCAGAGCCCGAAATTTTATAGCCTTGATTCAATAATACTTCCGCAATACCACACATCCCCGCTCCGCCGATACCGACAAAGTGAATCTGTTTAATGCGTCTCATCTCGGGTACTGCATAGCGTTTTGGTGCTTTATCCACACGCCACCTCCTGACAAATATCTGCTACACGACTGGCTGACAGCGGTACAGCCTTAGCACGGCTTTGCTCCGCCATATCTAACAACCTAACTTTGTCGCCCAATAAACTGTTAATTTGTTCTGCTAACGACTCCGCCGTTAACAATTTCTGCGGGCTTACTATCGCGCCACCTTTTTCCGCCAACCATTCGGCATTTTTTGTTTGATGATCATCAATGGCATGCGGCAGTGGTACCAGTATTGAAGCAACACCAACACAGGCAAGCTCAGACACAGTCAGTGCTCCGGCACGACAAATCACTAAATCCGCCTCAGAATATGCCGCCAACATGTCGTCAATAAAAGGCTCGACCCTCGCATCAACACCAACCGCACTATAACGCTTAATAGTAGAATGTTGCTTGCCATCACCCGCCTGATGAAAGACTTCTGGACGCTGCTCTGCTGGCAGCAACGCCAAGGCTGCAGGCACGGTTTCATTCAACGCCAGAGCACCCAAGCTACCACCGACAACCAACAGCTTTAACGCGCTATCGGCGCTCAAACCCTGCTTTCTTTGCGTTGGTGTGGCTACTGTCGCCAGTTGATCCCGAACAGGGTTGCCTACGACCTCACCCTGTTCGCTGCTTTGGAAGGCGCCTCCAAATGCCTGCAAAACCCTGCAGGCAAACCTAGCGGATAATCGGTTAGTTGTACCGGCAACAGCGTTTTGCTCATGAATAACCAACGGTTTACCATTCAGCCAAGCAGCCACTGCTCCTGGTCCGCTGGCATAGCCGCCCATACCCAAGACAACGGCCGGATTTAACCGCTTAACCGTTTTATAAGCCTGAAATATTGATCCAATAAGGGCGAAGGGTGCCTTAATCAGTGTCCCTAAATTTTTACCACGAACACCGGTCACCTTCATATAGGTAATATCAAAACCTGCTGCCGGCACCAGGCGAGATTCAATACCGCGCTCTGTCCCCAACCAGTGGATTTGATAACCCTTATCGACTAACTTCTGCGCCGTCGCCAGCGCAGGGAAAACATGACCACCAGTACCACCCGCCATAATCAGTGCAATAGGTTTACTCATGCGGCCAACCTCCTGCGCGTCCTGGCAGGTGTACCGGCAACCTTTTTCTTTTGCCTCTCTGCCTGATTCTTCGGCGGTGCCGCAACCCTGTCACTGGCCAGCTCCGCTGTTTGCAGCTCATGGCTGATACGTAAAATTGCAGCCAACATCATGACGCAGACAATTAAGCTACTGCCGCCGTAACTGATCAACGGTAGCGTCAGACCTTTGGTCGGCAATAACCCGGTATTGACGCCAATATTAATAAAGACTTGGCCACTGAAAATAATGGCAAAACCATAACAGACATAGGCCCAGAAGAACTGCTCTTTCTTCTCTGCTAAACGCCCCGTTGCCAACATTCTCCAAACCAATAAGGCAAAGCCTAAGACAATACCAATCGCGCCAACCACACCCAACTCTTCAGCTAAAATGGCAAAGACAAAGTCGGTATGAGCCTCGGGTAAATAAAATAGTTTTTGTACGCTGTTTCCCAAGCCGGTACCAAACCACTCGCCACGACCGAAGGCAATCAATGACTGCGTTAGCTGATAACCGCTGTCGTACTGGTCAGCCCAAGGGTCAGTGTAAGCCAAGACACGACGCAGTCGATACTCTGAGGAAACCACTGCCAGCACGGCAGCGCCCATACAGATAATCATGGTCAACAAGAATTGCCAGAGTTTGACGCCGCCCAAGAACATCAACGCCAGCGCCGTCATTGTCATCACCACAACCGCACCAAAGTCAGGTTGCAATAGCAACAAAATAATAAACATGGCTAACACCAACATCGGCTTAACAAAGCCTGAAAACTGACTTTTCACCTCATGCTCTCGACGCACTAAATACCCTGCCAAATACACCACGACTATCGGTTTAATTAGCTCAGACACCTGCAGGGTAATCACACCCAAGCTGATCCAACGTTTACTGCCATTAATCTCACGCCCAACAATTAACACCAGTACAGCCAATACAAAACCAAGTCCAATCAACATCGCACCGGAGTTTTTCCAGCTGCTCGGTGGCAGTGTATAAATACAAAAGCCCGCCACTAAAGCCATAGATAAATAAATACTATGACGGATTACATGGTGAAAGGGGCCTGAATAATTAAGCTCAGCATAATCAATAGAAGCTGATGCCATCATGATCAGGCCGACCGTTGCTAACAACACAGCGGTGGTTAACAACACCCAGTCTACACGCCCATCACTCAATGCTGAGGGAATGGCAAAACTAAGCTGCTTGTCGGCGTAGTTCATCGGCGCCCCTCTAGCTGCATAACAGCCTGTTCAAAAACCTCACCACGGTGTTCAAAGCTATTAAACATGTCGAAACTGGCACAGGCAGGCGACAACAATATCGTATCGCCTACTTGTGCCGTCGCTGTGGCTAAGCTCACCGCAGCCGCCATATCATCCGCAAAGACTATTTTGCTGTTATCGGCAATGAGTGTGGCAATAAGCTCTGCGTCCTCACCGATCAGTATCACTTGACTGACCTTACCATCGATGGCCTTCGCTAAGTCGCTAAAGTCAGCCCCTTTACCGACGCCGCCAGCAATCAAGATTAAATGGCTGCCGTCTTCGGCCAGGCCGTCAATGGCGGCAATGCTGGCACCGACATTAGTCCCCTTAGAGTCATTGAAATATTTAACCCCATCAACCACAGCGATTTGTTGGCATCGGTGCCGCAAACCGGTGAAGCATTTAAGCGAGGCAACAACTGCAGACAGTGAGATACCGGCACACTCTGCCAGCGCCGCTGAGGCCAATGCATTTTCAATATTATGCCGCCCAGGCAATGACAACTCTTCAACAGCCATCAATGATTTTAGCCCCTTGGCCAGAAACTCTTTGCCTTGCTGCAAACGAATACCGTAGTCATGCAAATCAGGCTGGCTCAGGCCAAAACTTATTAGTTTCATCTGCTGCGAAGCTAATGGCTGTGTTAACACATCCGCCCTGTTGTAAACAGCAGACTCAGCCTTCCTATAAATACGCTGCTTACTTTGTTGGTAAGCCATCATGCCGCTATAACGATCGAGATGGTCTTCGCTTACATTCAATACCGTGGCAACGTTAGCGGTCAGTTTTTCTGTTCGCTCTAACTGGAAACTAGACAACTCGATAATGTAGAGCTCTGCGTCGCCATGGTCGAGCAACAAATCGAGAGCGGGAGTACCGAGATTACCGCCGACAGCCACATTTTTCCCGTCGCGCTCGGCCATATCACCAACCCAGGTAGTGACTGTACTCTTGGCGTTAGAGCCGGTGATAGCGACGAAAGGCACATCGACATATTGACAAAACAGGCTGATATCACCTATTAACTCAGCCCCCTGCTCCCCGGCAAATGCAATTGCAGGTTCTTCTAGACTAACCCCTGGACTGACGACTAATTGCTGATAACACGCCAATTTTTCACCGCTTAGCTCACCACAATGAACATTGACGCCGGGGTAACGCTGCTTAAAGCTATCGGCACCGGCGGCCATCTCACGGCTATCGAAGACATCAAATTTGATGCTTTTTGTCGTCAAAAATCGAGCAGCAGAGACTCCGCTTTTCCCCAGCCCGATAATTGCAATATTTCTGTCGCTAGCTATTAATTGACTCATTATTCTCTATCGCAGTTTTAGGGTTGCCAAACCAAATAGCACTAAAATGACGGTAATAATCCAGAAGCGAACAATGACTCTCGGTTCCGGCCAGCCTTTCAATTCAAAATGATGATGTATCGGTGCCATTCTAAAAACCCGCTTACCGGTCATTTTAAAAGAGGCAACCTGTATGATGACAGACAGCGTTTCCATGACGAAAATGCCACCCATAATGAACAACACGATTTCATGACGGACGATGACAGCAACAATACCTAAGGCCGCACCCAAGGCAAGAGAGCCAACATCGCCCATAAATATCTGTGCTGGATAAGTGTTAAACCAAAGAAAGCCTAAGCCTGCTCCGACAATCGCACCGCAGAAAACCACCAATTCTCCAGCACCGGGTATATAAGCAATGTGTAGGTACTCAGAAAAATTGCTGTGACCAGCCAAGTAAGCAATGACACCAAGAGCACCGCCGACAAGTACTGTCGGTAGAATCGCCAAGCCATCTAGACCGTCGGTTAAATTCACCGCATTACTGGTGCCAACGATGACAAAATAGGTCAATACAATGAACAGAGGCCCCATCGACCAGGCAACATTTTTGAAAAACGGTACAAATAATTGTGTCTCCTGCGGTAGCACGGCAACGCCGTACAAAAAGATTGCGGCACCCAGACCACCGACAGACTGCCAAAAATACTTCCAGCGAGCGGGTAATCCACGCGAGTTTTTTTCAATCACTTTACGGTAGTCATCTACCCAACCAACGGCACCAAAAATTGCCGTCACAACGATAACAACCCATATATATTTGTTGGCCAGGTCGGCCCATAATAACGTGCTAACTAAAATACCGATTAATATTAATGCCCCCCCCATGGTTGGAGTGCCAGATTTTGATAAATGACTTTGAGGCCCATCGTTTCTGACCGATTGACCGATCTGGTGCTCGTTAAGCTTGCGGATCAGCCAGGGGCCAATCATCAAAGCAATAGCCAACGATGTTAAAACACTCAATATTCCGCGCATTGTAAGGTATTGGAATACCTGAAATGCATTAATGTACTCTTGTAACCACTCAGCAAGCCATAACAACATTGTTATGCGTCCCCTAGAATATTATTATTTTTGACTATTGCTGCGACAACAACATCCATCTTTGCGCTTCTTGAACCTTTGACTAACACGGTGTCCCCATACTGAATCTCTTCACTTAAACTGTTGATAAGAGCTGACTGTTCCTCAAAAAATAGGCCTCGTTGACCAAACGCCTCGACAGCTGTTCGACATAGCTCACCGCAAGCATAAAATAGATCAACACCCTGTTCTTTGGCGTATTGACCTATTTGGCGGTGATAAGCCAACTCATCCTTACCGAGCTCACCCATCTGCCCCATGACAAAGATTTTTCTATCCTCCGCCGAGCATAAAACATCAATCGCCGCCCTCATTGCATCGGGGTTGGCATTGTAACTATCATCGATAATACTGGATTGCTTCATACCTGTTACTGCCTGCATACGGCCAGCCACAGCATTGAAACTGTTCAGACCCAACACAATAGACTCGGCGGATATATCGGCTGCATTTGCAATCGCGGCTGCGGCCAGCGCATTTGAAACGTTATGCACCCCAGCCACTTTTAACGATACTGCGTAGTGATTTGCCGCAATATGCAGTTTAAAGTGACAGCTGTTGATGCTGGCGATAATATCATCGGCAAAAACATCGGCGTTTTTATTGTCAGCGGAGTAGCCAACAACATTAACGCCTAGATGCTTTGCCTCAGCCAACCATTGCGATGAATAAGGCGTATCGATATTAATCGCGCTGGTTTTGTTTTCAGTGAGAGCACTCACTATTTCAAATTTTGTTTTCGCAACGTGATCGCAGTCACCAAATCCTTCGAGGTGTACAGCCTTAGCATTGAGTAAAATACTAAAATCCGGCTCTGCGAATTGCATCAGGTAAGCAATATCGCCCGGCTTGGCAGCCCCCATCTCAACGACGACCACCTGATGCTCTGATTCTATATCGAGCAGGGTTAACGGCAGACCAATCTCATTATTAAAATTACCCTTCGTCGCCAGAATTTGACTGGGAAGATATGCCTGCTTAAGTATCGACGAAAGCATTTCCTTGGTTGTCGTCTTGCCCGCACTACCGGTGATTGCTATGACAGTAGCGGTGCTTTTGCGCCTATTTTCACGGGCAATCACACCCAAGGCATATCGTGTATCGTCGACGATCAATTGCGGTATATTGAAGGCGACAGCGCGATTGACGACAACGGCCACAGCACCATTCTCAATCGCCTGGGCAATGAACTGATGACTATCAAAGTGCTCCCCTACCAAGGCAACAAAAATACCATCAGTGCTATCGCTGCGACTATCGAGAATGACTTTCTCAAACGCCACATCATGGCCAATTAACTGCCAATGATTGTCCGCCGCAAGCTGGCTGAGGGTGGTGGCTGAAATCATATTTCACCCCGCATCGCCAGTGCTGCAGTGACCTTTTCAAAGTCATCGAAATCGTGTTTAACACCCATTATATCTTGATAGGTTTCATGCCCTTTGCCGGCAATTAGCACGCAATCACCCGGCTTAGCCTGTGATACTGCCAGCTCAATAGCGCGCTGACGTTCGACCTCGACAGTCACCGATTTATCGACTTTAATACCGGCAACAACATCGGCAACGATTTCTGCTGGCGTCTCTGTTCTTGGATTATCACTGGTGATAACCAGCCTGTCAGCAAAACGCTGAGCTGCCCGGGCCATCAATGGCCTCTTACCTTTATCGCGGTCACCGCCACAGCCAAACACCACCCACAGAGACTGCTGACAGTGTTTTTTCACGCTTTTCAATACTTGCTCTAAGGCATCGGGGGTATGGGCATAATCAATCATCACAGTAATATTATGCGCACCTGTTACAACCTCTAACCGGCCTCGAGCAGGCTTTAACTGGCCAATATGCGGTACAATATCGGTCAGGCTATAGCCGTCGGCCAGCACAGCCGCAATCGCAGCCAATAAATTACTGACGTTAAACTCACCGATCAACGGCGAGGTAAACTCGCACTCTTGATTGTCATAGCAGAGCACACCACTGACACCGGCTAACGAATAACTTAAAGCGCGCACATATAGCGTCGCGGTAGAATCCAATAGAGAATAACTGAGCAAGCGGACATCATTATTTAGCTTGGCCACTATTGCTTGGCCAAACGCATCATCGATATTCACCACAGCATTTTTTAACGACAACAAGCCGAACAAGCGACGCTTAGCCTCACCGTATGCCTCCATCGAAATATGATAATCCAAATGATCTCGGCTTAAATTAGTGAAAACAGCCGTATCTATTTCAACGCCATCAATTCGCCCCTGATCAAGGGCATGGGAAGATATTTCCATCGCCAGAGCTGTAGCTCCTCGCGCAACCAGATCGGCCCCAATGGCTTGTAGCGACACAGTATCGGGCGTCGTGTGTGTAGACGGTTCAGTCACTGCTCCAACGCCCCAGCCAGTTGTTCCCAACACGGCACAATGATTACCGAGCGCATGCAATAACTGCATGACTAACTGACTACACGATGTTTTACCATTGGTGCCGGTAACACCAACAACAGACAGCGATTGAAAAGGGCTGCGATAAAAGCGCTGCGCTATTTCAGCCAATCGCTCAGCTAGATTGGGTACCTTAATCATCGGGATGGTTATGTCAGTGCCGGCTTCAAAAGCTGAGTCTTCAACCAATACAGCCACAGCACCAGCACGCTGCGCACTATCAATATACTGGCGACCATCGACGGTACGCCCTGCTAATGCCACAAATAAAAACCCAGGCTCAACATGCCGGCTATCCAGCGTCATGCCGGTTACAGCCATATCGCTATAAACCAGCGCCTGAGGCATAAAGTCAGATAGCTTTCTCATCATCATATCCGCCCCGCCATCAGCTGTGCGGGCTTGTAATCACCAATCTGATCTGGCGATGAGCCTAACAGGCCCAATGTGTTCTCAACCACATCGGCAAATACTGGCGCACTTACCTGGCCACCGTAATGCTGGCCAGCCTTGGGATCATTCACGACCACAACGACAATAATCCGCGGATCGCTGACAGGAGCTAAGCCGGCAAAGACTGCTGTGTATTCGTTTTCGCTATAGCCGCCGCGAGCCGCCTTGTGCGCGGTACCGGATTTTCCGGCTACACTATACCCCTTAACCGCCGCCCGCGTTCCAGTGCCACCCTTCTCAGTGACTGATTGCATCATGGTTAAAATATCATCAGCCACCTTGGGCGACGTCACTGCAACCCCCTCAACACCGGTATCTCTTCGCAATAAACTGACCGGCTTTTTCACTCCGTGGTTGGCAAAGACTGTATAAGATTGCGCCAGCTGCAAAGGCGTTACCGACAAGCCATAGCCGAAGGAAAAAGTCGCTCTCTCGATGTCACTCCAGCGGCGGTGATTCGGTAAGACACCGACACCCTCACCGGGGAACCCCGTACCCGTTGCCTGCCCAAGCCCGGCCTTGTAGAAAACGTTACGAACCACTTCGGGCTCCAGTTGGAGGGCAATCTTGGTTGTTCCAACTTGACTGGACTTCTTGATGATTTTAGAAACATCAATCGTGCCATAGTTAACAGGATCCAATAACGTCTTCTTGCCGACGCGAATATGCCCGGGGCTGGTATTGATCATCGTATCAGGCGTGAATTTTCCACTCTCTAGCGCCGCGACAATCGTCAACGGTTTTACCGTTGAGCCCGGTTCGAAGACATCGGTAACAACACGGTTACGCAACGCCGCAGGGTCTAAGCGATTTCGGTTATTAGGGTTAAAAGAGGGCTGATTGGCTGCCGCCAATAACTCACCGGTACGACTGTCTAACACCACCACCGAGCCAGACGAGGCATGATGTAATTTAATAGCTTTTTTTAATGCTTTATAGGCAACATACTGCACCCGAAGATCGATACTGAGATAGAGGTTTTCACCGGGTTTGGCCGGCTGAATTTGATCCAGTTCTCGAATCAGGCTGCCATGCAAATCCTTTAATATACGCTTCTTACCTGGCACACCGTTCAAATGGCCGTCGTAAGTTAACTCGAGGCCTTCCTGACCCTTATCATCAATATTTGTAAAACCAACAATATGAGCTGCGACCTCACCTGCTGGGTAATAGCGCTTGTATTCTTGCTGAAAATATACACCCGGAACCTTTAACGCCTTTACCCTATCAGCATCGACCGGGGTCAAATGTCTGCGCAAATATATAAAGCGTCGTTTAGCCATCCGCTTTACACGGGCCTGAAAGACTGATTGATCGATACCAATAACCGTCGACAACATTGGCAGGCTATCGAGATGCTGGCTTAATATTGTTGGGTCAGCCCAAACGGAGACCACCGGCGTACTGATTGCGAGTGGCTCACCATTGCGATCGGCAATCATACCCCGATGAGCCACAATCTGCTCTGTTCGCACTGCCCTGCGGTCACCCTGTTCTAACAAAAACTCTCGGCCGCGCTCACTCTCTAACACCTGCAAACCCAGCAACCGCGCGATGAGCAAAACAGCAAGACACAACAACCCAGCCCATACCACATGGAAACGCCACGATGCTGTACTGTTGTTGCTAGGATCCGTCACTGTTTCACCAACACCGTCTCTTCAATTGATGGTTGTTTCATCGACAGCTGTTTTCTTGCTATCGACTCTATTCTTGCATAGGCACCTAAACTGCTATTTTCCAGCAGCAACCGCCCCCATTCCGCCTCAATAGCCACTGCCTCACGCTGCACAACCTGCAACTCACCGAATAACTGACGATTCCAATGAGTGCTGTAAACAACGGCCAGCGCAGAGGCAACATTGACCAGCAACAAAACCATCAACAACGGCACTGAAAAACGGCGACTATTAAGCAATGCTGTTGACGGCGTTGTTGTCATGACCAACTTACTTCAGCTTTACTGCGACACGCATAATTGCGCTTCGCGAGCGAATATTAACCTCAACCTCTGCCTTGCTTGCCTTAACTGCCTTACCTACGGCCTTAATTGGCGGCTCCATTTGTGCCTGAGTCACAGGAATATGCCTTGGCAATACCGGGCCTTTTTGCAGGTCTCGGATAAAACGTTTAACCATGCGATCTTCGAGCGAATGAAAGCTAATCACCACTAAACGTCCGCCAATGGCCAAAACATCGAGCGCCTGCTCTAATATATCCTTCAAGTCACCCAGTTCGTTGTTGATGTAAATACGAATACCTTGAAATGACTTTGTTGCCGGGTGGCGATGTTTTTCCCAGGCTGGGTGCGCCTCTGAAATAATACCCGCAAGTCGAGCCGTGGTCTTAATAGGCTCCTCCTCACGCTCACGTACAATCGCTCGGGCAATTCTTTTGGCGTATCGCTCTTCACCAAATTCACGTAGTACCAGAGAAATATCATCCATTTCAGCGGCGGCAATCCAATCAGCTGCGCTCTGTCCACGCGTGGTATCCATGCGCATATCTAACGGGCCGTCTTTCATGAAGCTAAAGCCGCGCTCAGCCTGATCCAACTGCGGCGAAGAAACCCCCAAATCGAGTAAAATACCCTGCACTGCGCCACTCAGCTGACGTCGCTCTAATTCGTTTTTCAGCTCAGCAAAAGAGTTGTGCACAATGGAAAAACGACCATCTTCCGCAGCCAAGATATTTGCCGTATCAATAGCTTGAGGATCCTTGTCGAAACCGATAACCGTCGCTGACTCACCCAATTGCGCCAATAAGTGACGAGTATGCCCACCGCGACCAAATGTACCGTCGACGTAACACCCCTCCTTATCAACAAGCAGCGCTTCCACGGCTTCGTTTAACAATACTGTTTCGTGCATCAATCAACCTCAAAGTGACAAAGACAGCATTTCATCGGGTATAGACTCATCATCTTGAGCCTGCTGCAACCATGTTTCAGTTTCGGTAAGCCAGAGTTCTTCATTCCACAACTCTAATTTTTTACCCTGACCAACCAATACTAATTTTTTCTTCAAGCCGGCATAGTCTCTCAGCGACTGCGGCATTAATACTCGGCCACTACCATCGAGCTCCAAGTCACTGGCATGACCAATCAACAGGCGCTGAAACCGCTTAACCTGAGGATTGAGTGACGGTAACTCTTGAATATCTTGTTCGATTTTCTCCCAAACGGGCAGCGGATAAATACTCAAACTTTGGGACTGAATATCAATGGTGGCAACCAGCTGACCCTCACAACTTTGCTGCAGGCGATCGCGATACTTAGCCGGCATGGCCAAGCGCCCCTTTGCATCCATTGTGATGTGCGTCACCCCTCTAAACATCAACCTAACTCAGCTCCCATTTTGACAAATTCCCACTTTTACCCACAATTCTCCACTTAACCACACTATAGGGATTATGCCGAGGAATTGTCAAGAAATGGCGGCGATAAATAGGGCTACAGCGTAGAATTTGCAGGGTTCGACACTGAACAAGGGATTTAAATATGAAATTTGGAGCATGAAAACAGCTTGTTACTACTCTAAGCTAGAACACACCTTCATCTATATAGCTGAATAGAATATAGACCGGCGTGCTATCAGCACAAAACGTATAAAAATGGAGCCAGCCGTAAGCCGGGTTTTGTCTTGGACAGTCATTCCTCTAGGCCTGCAATCGCTCACAGGCTCAAGCAACCTACCCGCTTCCAGTACGGGCCGTACCTCAGGAAGCCTATTTGGTCTTGCTCCGGGTGGAGTTTACCTTGCCGCAAACTGTTACCAGCTGCGCGGTGCGCTCTTACCGCACCCTTTCACCCTTACCGTTATACCCGAAGGTATACTTAGGCGGTCTTCTCTCTGCTGCACTTGTCGTGGGCTCACGCCCCCCAGGTGTTACCTGGCACCCTGCCCTTTAGAGCCCGGACTTTCCTCCCCCAAGCCCTAAGGCTTGGCAGCGACTGCCTGGCTGACTCCGGCGCGAATCATAGCGGTATTACCAGGCCGGTGCAACCTAACTATCCACGCGTTTTACTGATTGGCAATAAGCCACTTATACAGTTTGTTTTTCTTCTCTCCAGTAACCTTTGCGGCCAGCACAGCACCCTGTTTATCACCCACCTCAGCCGCCAGTATTTTCAACACCCTCAGCGTCTCTGCGTCCAGCGCCTCTCCCTGCTCTCGCTTTGGCGCACCACGCACCAATAGCACTATCTCCCCCTTCTGTTGATTCCGGTCAGACTCAACCCATGCCACCATTTCTGCCACAGGCAGGGCTTTTATTGTCTCAAAGGTTTTGGTGAGCTCTCGCGCAAGAACAACCTCCCTATCGCCCCCGAAGACCTCGGCAATGCTCGATAACGACGCAACTATGCGATGTGGACTCTCATAATATATGAGCGTTGCAGTCTCATCGACGACCCGCTGTAAACGCTGACGACGTCCAGATTCTTTGGCCGGCAAAAAACCCTCAAAAATAAAGCGGTCTGATGGCAGACCGCTGGCACACAACGCTGCCACCATGGCGCAAGCGCCCGGGACGGGGACGACCTTAAAGCCAGCATCACGCACCTGCGTCACAACACGATAGCCCGGATCTGAAATCAGCGGCGTACCGGCATCACTAATCAAGGCAATTTGCTCACCCTGTCGCAATTTCTCAATTAACTTTTCCGCCACATACTCTTCATTGTGATCATGGCAAGCTATCATCGGCGTAGTTATGCTAAAGTGCTGCATTAAACGACTGCTATGACGGGTGTCTTCGGCGGCAATCACATCGACTGATTGCAGTATCTTGAGCGCCCGAGGTACCATATCATCAAGATTGCCGATAGGGGTTGCTACAATGTATAAAACAGCCTCAGACATAGTGTTTCCTATATAACAGTATCAATAGTGCGCGACACTAACTGTCCCGCCTTAAATTCACATGATATTAAAACTTATGACGACTAATTACTCTCGTTTTCTTCGCTACTCAGTTATTTGTTTCATCCTAGCAGGTTGTAGCAGCCAACCCGGCGACACTGCAGACAACCAGTTGATCAGCAATCAATTAGAGCAGTTGCTTGCCGACAGCCGCAGTAGCGACCCACTTATTGCCGTGCCCGCCAGCCTGAGTGCGGCTGAGTTGCTCGCAGCAGAACAACCGAATACTGCTCGCCAACTGCTCAGTGGTATTTCTGTTGCCAACCTGAGCAATCCACTCAAGAGCCGTTACATGTTAGTCGACAACCAACTGCTCTTTAATGATGGGGACTACGATGCCGTTATTGAAAACTTAAGCCAACAGACCGACTCATCTTTACTGCAAGCTGCCGATAGCAAGACCCGCCTCGCGATTCTCGAACTACTCGCCAACAGCTATGCCCTGCAAGGCGATCATTTAGCCAGCGCTAATGTCAGAATCAGCTTATCTAAGGAGTTTGTTGATGCCGAAGAACGCCAGCTCAACAATGATGCGATTTGGCGTGCTCTGACACAGATTCCAAATGATGAACTGCCTGGCGCAACTTCAGATAGCAGCGAACTATCAGGCTGGGTCGCATTAACTCAAATAGCACAGTCCACCTCCGGCGACATCAGCGAACAAGTGCTTTTACTCAACCAATGGCGCAACACATGGGGTGAACATCCCGCAGCCAACAACCTTCCCGGCGGCCTAGGCATGCTCGAAGAAATCGAGCGCAACCGGCCAAAACATATCGCACTACTACTCCCTCTATCGGGAAAACTTGCCAAGGCAGGGGAAAGCCTACGCGATGGCTTCCTCGCCGCCCATTACCAAAGTCAGCAAGCGATCAGGAATGAATTCAAAGCCGTGGTGAGAGTTTATGACAGTAGCCAGAGCGATATTGATATCCAGGCGCTGTATAACCAAGCTGTCAACAATGGTGCAGAATTGGTTATCGGCCCACTGCAAAAGTCTACAGTCAACAACCTGGCCGAGTCCGAGAACCTTACCACTCCTGTCTTGGCGCTCAATTACAGCAGTAACCAGCCAGTTTCAGATAACTTCTACCAGCTCTCTATTTCAACCCACGATGAAATAGCGTTAATTACGGAGCAAGCCAAACTTGGCGGCGCAGAGCGAGTACTGCTTACCTACCCTGAGACAAGCTGGGGGCAGCGTATCGCCGACGAATACAGCCAGGTTTGGTCGGCACTTGATGGCGAGATTGTTGCTACCGCCCCCTATACCGATGAACGCTCAATGTCTCCAAGCTTGAAGAACAGTCTGAACATCAATATCAGCGAACAACGGGCCCGCACCATTGCGCGCATTGTCAGTGACAGCTTTGAAGCCGACGCCCGCCGACGCCAAGATATCGACGCAGTCTTTGTCGTGGCTCAAAGCCAGCAAGCTCGCTCAATCCGACCACTTCTAGCCTTTTATTATGCTCAGGACCTTCCTGTGTATGCCTCATCACATATCTACAGCGGCAGAATCAACCCCAGTGCCGACAAAGATCTAAACACTATTTATTTTAGCGAGCTTCCATGGATGCTAACCTCGTCACCGCTGAACCAGGCAGTTCGAGACTATATAGGTAAGGGCGGCAACTACAGCAAATCACTTTACGCCCTCGGTATTGACGCCTACGCCACGTCCTCACGACTCCCTCAATTAAAAGGTCAATCAAGTAGTCGAATTTACGGTTCCACCGGCACACTCAAAATGGATGAGCACAATAAAATTACGCGACGTCCGGCATGGGCAACCTTTAAAAATGGGCGCGCAGTCCCGCTACCCACTATTGACAAGCACTAAACGCAACTATTCACGGATGAATAAATGCAACAAAATAGAGACCCCTACGAAGCGCTGGCAGAACACTATCTGCTGGCACGAGGCCTCACCTTGCTCGACAGGAACTACGCCTGCCGCAGCGGTGAAATCGATCTTATTATGCAGCATCAGCAGACGGTGGTATTTATCGAAGTTCGATTTCGAAAAACATCGACCTTCGGCAGCGGCCTTGAGAGCGTGAGCAGTAAAAAACAAATAAAACTGATAAAAACAGCCAATAATTACCTGCTAAAACATAAACACACTAACAATATCAGCTACCGCTTTGATATAGTGAGTATGAGTAAAGACAATGACTGCCAAGCTATCACATATGACTGGGTGCAAAATGCCATTGAACAACACTACTAATATAGATAACTTATCAAATGCCTGACATCCGCAATCACATTACCGAACAGTTTGCCGAAAACATCGAAACTATCTCCATGTCGATGGATCCTCTCGCCGACGCCATTGCCGATGCGGGCGAAATGATTGTTCATTCCTTGCTCCACGACCGCAAAATACTCTGCTGCGGCAATGGCGCTGGCGCAGCCTTGGCGCAGCTCTTTACCAGCAATCTGCTTAACCGTTTTGCCCATGAGCGTCCCAGTCTGCCAGCCTTAAACCTCAATGCTGATGGCGCTGTGCTCTCAGGTATAGCGGACGACAACAGCTACAATGAAGTCTTTTCGAAACAAATTAAAGCGTTGGCACAGCCAGGCGACATCCTGTTGGTATTCGCCACTAATAATCATGCGACAAATTTAATCCAATCTATTCGCGCGGCTCATGACCGCGAGCTCTGTGTTGTCTGCATTACCGGAGACGATGAAGGCGGCGTTGCAGCCCTACTCGACCAGGACGATGTCGAACTTCGCATACCCAGCGATAATCTACCGCGAATCATTGAGGCTCAGTTGCTCATTCTGCATTGTATCTGCGAATTAATTGATGGTTTCTTATTTGGTTGTGAGGAAGAGTAATCCATGAAGCACACGGTTCTATCGTTAAGTCTAGCCGCATTGTTAATAAGTTCGGGCTGCTCATCAATCATCGGTGCCAGCACCGACGGGCAAATTGAAGAAAACTCCGGTACACGCTCGTGGGGCGCGTTGATTGATGATCAAAGTCTTGAAACCACAGCCACGGTTAACATAAAAAAATCTCACCCCGATTTAGAAGAAGCTCACACCACCGTCACCAGCTATAACGGCATCGTGCTGCTGACCGGTCAAGTGCCTAACGATGCAGCTAAACAGGCTGCCGGAAAAACAGTTAAAAAACTGCAAAAGACACGCAGGGTGTATAACGAAATCACTATTGCCGGGCCCATCTCTCTACCAGCCCGCAGCAATGACAGCTGGATAACCACCAAAGCTAAAAGTAAGCTACTGGCCAGCGAGGGCGTCCCCTCGAACAGAATTAAAATTGTTACTGAGAACGGTATTATATATATGATGGGGTTGCTGACACGAGAAGAAGCACGCATCTCAGTCAACGCCATCTCTAATACATACGGGGCTCAGAAGATCGTACAAGTATTTGAGTATATCGACTAACTCCATTCTCAGGCTCGCCTCTTGCCAGCAAAGAAAAGAGGCGAATCTCCCCTTCTTCACCCCTTCAAGACCTGATATCCAGCTACAGCCAAGCCCCCAGTCCTGCCTAATATTTGTCCGTCTGCATTGACCAATGCTTTAGTCCTGCTCCTAACGAAACCCCAGCCATAAAAAAACCCCGTAAGCGGTAGCTTACGGGGTCTTAGAATAAAAGCCTGACGATGACCTACTCTCACATGGGGAAACCCCACACTACCATCGGCGAGGAATCGTTTCACTACTGAGTTCGGGATGGGATCAGGTGGTTCCAATTCT